>JBGUKW010000001.1:0-10748 GCA_045114665.1 Candidatus Xenobia bacterium
AAAATAAAGGCATTGAACCTTTATTTTAAATGCACCTTATATCCCCATAAATAAATTTAGGGGCATTACGGTGCATTTCGGTAAAAACCTCGGTGCTTATGTTCAGCACCGAGGTTTTTACTTTTCCAAAAGATTTATTTTGCTTTTAATGGAAGTTTGACTACGAAAGTACAGCCTTGACCTTCTGGACTTTCTGCATATATTTTTCCGTCATGTGCATTTACAATTTCTTTTACAATAGAAAGACCAAGACCAACACCTTCTATTTTTTGCGATCTGCTTCCACTTCTAAAGAATTTTTCAAAAATCAAATCCAAATCGGCTTGTGGAATACCTGGTCCATTATCACTTACTTTTACAATAAGTTCTTTCTCTGCTAATTCAACATTTACTTTTACTTCAGGCTTTTCTTTATGTCCCTGTGAATATTTTATTGCATTGTCAATTAAGTTTATAAAAACCTCATGTATTTTGTCTGGGTCTATTGGAACAAGTGGCATTTTATCAGGACATGAGCAGGAAATAGTGCAGTTAAATTTATCTGCTTTTGTCTGCATATTGAAAACAACATCTTCAATTATTTCTTTCACATCAAAAGGTGCAATTTTCATAACTGTTTTCTTTGTTTTCAATCTACTCAATTCGAGCAATTCATTTACAAGCCTTGTAAGTCTATCTGCTTCCTTATTTATTGTTTCAAGAAAATGCTTTTGATCTTCTCTTATTTCAGGATCGCCTTCCATTGTCAGTGCAAATCCTTTTATAATTGTAAGAGGTGTTTTCAATTCATGGGAGATATTTGCAAGGAATAAATTTCTTGTCTCTTCTAATTTATTTAAATCCTCTGCCATTTTGTTTATAGTTCTGCTAAGATCTCCCAATTCATCCATAGCATCATAATTTACTCTGCTTTCAAATTTTCCTTGTGAAATTTCTGAGGCAATATCTCTTATTTTCATGACAGGTTTCATTATATTCCTTACAAATATAAATGCAAGTCCCAAAGCAGCTATCAATGAAAGAATAAAAGTTATAAGAAAGTAATCTTTAAATATGTCAAATAGAGCATTAAAATCATCTGTTGTCATCCCTATTTTTACTGCACCAATAATTTTGGTTTCAAAAAAAATAGGACAAGCATAATAAATAAAATTCGAACCATCCTTTTTTATCTTCCAACACAAAGGGCGTCCAGTTTTTAAAACAGATAATATTTTTTCATCTCCCTTGGAATTAATTGAAAAAATTCCCATCTGTTCATCAAGTGAACGAGAATCCGCTATAATTAGATTAGATCTATCATAAACAATGAGTTCATAGTCCATTTTTTCCCAATTTTGTCTGAGAAAAAATTTTGATGTACCGATAAGCTGTCCATCATTTTCCATATTTGCTGTTACAAATTTGACAAAATAATCAGAAGCTGTTTCAAGATATGATTCCCTTGTTGACATAAAATGTCCCATTGTAAATAAATAGAAAAGAAAACCCAAAAGAGATATATTAAAAAGGACAAGAATAAAATAACTCAAAAAGAGTTTCCATCTCATATTTCGAAAAAAATTAAATATTTTATTCATCTATTTTTTTCCAAATATTTCAGGGTTTGATTTATAACCTACTCCCCAAATAGTAAGAATCATTGAAGGGGCTTCTGGCTTATCTTCTATTTTATCTCTGAGACGCCTTACATGAACATCAATACTTCTCTCTTCAATGAATTCATGCCCCCATATTGCCTTTCTAACTTCTTCTCTTGAGAAACTCTTTCCAGGATTACTTGAAAACAACATCAAAAGATCATATTCTCTCGGTGTCAATTCAATCAATTTATCATCTTTCCAAACTTTTCTGCCAAGAGAATCTATCTTCATATTTCCAAACACAAGAGATTCTTCTTTATCATCAGTTTTTACTTTTTTAGAAACCCTTCTGAGTATGGCTTGAATTCTTGCAATAAGTTCCCAAGGATTAAAAGGCTTTACCATATAGTCATCTGCCCCTGATTCAAGACCAACTATCTTATCATAGTCATCACCTTTTGCTGTAAGTATTATTATTGGAACCTCAGAAAACAACCTTGCTTTTTTGCAAACATCAAATCCACTCATATCTGGCAACATCAAATCAAGTACCATCAAATCTGGCTTTTCTGATTCGAGAACCAAAAGTCCATCTGTTCCTGTATAAGCCTTCAATACATCAAAATTAGAACGCTTTAAATTTATCTCTATGAACTCTACAATAGATCTTTCATCATCAACGACTAAAATTTTTGGTTTATTCATAAAAAAACCTCATTCTTAATTATTTTGTTGTGTAAGAGGAGAAGCCTCTGGGTTAAAAATCTGAGTTTTAATAGATTTTCTATTAATATTTATTTCAGAAGGAGCATCTGGCACATGAAATCTCATGTCAGTATTTCTCTGCCCTCTGAAAGAATTTTCTTTATTTATCAAAGGCGATAAATTTGTTGATTTTGCATTTAAAGAACTGAAATAACTCTTTTTCATCTCTTCCAATTGTTGAGGTGTCAGTGCTTTAGTCTTATTTTTTGCACTCATTTTAGAAGTCTTTCTATCATCTGCTCCAGCCAACAAACTACCTGCATCAGTCATAGAAGGTGCAGCTGTTACCCTATCTCTTCCATGTTTCTTAGATTCATAAAGTGCTTTATCTGCTGCTACTATGAATTCATCTTTCTGTGAAGCATCTTGTGGGAAGTTTGCAATACCTAAACTTGCAGTAATAGGAACTCTATATGTAGCAAATCTTCTATTAAATGCGTCTCTTATTCTTTCTGCAACTCTTATGGCATTTACTTTATCTGATTCTTTAAGTATAACTGCAAATTCATCTCCACCATATCGAGCAACAATATCAGTGTCTCTACAATAAGTCTTTAAAAGTTCTGCAATTTCTTTAAGTAACTTATCACCTTCTGGATGTCCAAGTGTATCATTATATGTTTTAAAGTGGTCTGCATCTATCATTATCAAAGAGAATGATTTATGTGTTCTATCATATTCTTTACATGCTTCAGCAAGACGCTCTTGGAAATATCTATGAGTATATAAACCAGTCAATCCATCTGTTATAGCAAGTGCTACCATCTGTTCATATAATTCACAATTTTTTATCGCCATTGCAGTTTGATATGCAACTGTTGACAATAAATTTAGATTATTTTCATCATAAAAACTACTTTTGCCACTACCTGCGTAAAAAATTCCATAAACTTCATTTTCCAATACCATTGGAATAATTATAGAAGATGGCTCATTTTCCAAAAGATTTGGATATTCTGATTTAAAATTATCTCCTAAAATAACAGGTTGCATATTTTTGATAACAGATCCCAAAATTCCGTCATCATATTTATATGTCAAATCTGCAAGATAATCTGCATAAGGTGAAATTACTCTTCTTGTCTCAACAATTTTTTCATCTTCACCATTTTCTTTATTCGCTTTTTCATTCTTTACAATAGAGAATATTATAAAAGTTTGGAATTCAAGTATATTGTTTATCTTTGAACAGACAAAATTGAGTACATCATCTATTTTTAGACTACTGCCCAAAAATTTACCAAGTTCATTTAAATCAGAAAGTTGTTTTACAGATTTTTGAAGTTCTATAGTTAAATCATTTTTAGATTCAAAAGATTCTTCTTTCTGCTCATATAATTGAGCTGATTCAATAGATACAGAAACTGAAAGTGACAATGTTTCCAACATGCCCAAATGACTGTCATCATAACAAGCATTTCTTGGATCACCGATATAAAGCATACCTATTACTTTATCCCTCATTATAAGTGGAATACATATAATAGAACGCTCATTTTCAATCACAGGTGTTACACCTTCTGGCAATTCCTCATTTATGACAATACCTCTTTTAACCTGCAAGGCTTGTGATACTACAGTAGAATTAAATTCTTCTGGTTGCATATTTTCCAGTGTATTTTTATATGGAGAATCTGCTTTATAACATTTAAGACCTCCATTTTTTGTCAAAAGAAATACAGCACAAGTCTGATATTTAATAAATTTTCGTATCATTGAAATAGTCGTATTTATAGCCCCTTCAACAGTAGTTGAAGATTCCAATGATTTTCCCATTTCATGTATTACAGAGATCTCGTCTATCTTTTTCCTCAAATCTCCACTCAATTTTTGATTAATTTTTTCAAAATTATCTCTTTCTGCCTGAACAGTTGTCAATTCTTGTGCAATACTTTCACTGTCAAGAGTTGAAACTTCTTCCAATATGTAAGATATTGTTATATAAAATGATATCAACAATATTAAAACCCATATAAATCCCCATACAGAAAAAGATAAAGAAAAATATCCCAAAAGAGATATAGAAAAAGAAGCAAAATAAAATACTCTGATTTTCTTTCTAATAACATTCCAGGCTTTCATGTGTTCGTCTGGTAAAAAACAAGCTGTTGAAGTAGTAAAAACAGCATCCATCAAAAAATATACAATAGCCGAAAAAACAATACCCAAAGCAAAACGAATATCCATAATACCTGTTTGCTTCATATTAGAGGAATATTCCATTAGTTTTGCCATAAAGTTTGGTTCTTTTGTACCAACATTAACAATAAATGATGGATTTACCAAATCAACACCAAATATTATAAATGAAAAAGTGTAAATAGCAAACACTGTATTTAAAAGAGATGATACAAAATCGGCAGCTTTATATAAAGCTGGTTGATTATTTCTTCCAAATGTTCTTGCTGTAATTCCAATAGTTGCTATGATACAAGCTCCTGCCCAACCACCAGTTTCTGGGATCATTGCAGAGAAAATATATAGAGGAAAAGCAATACTTATATATCCATAATAAGGTACTTCACAAGTAAACATCTCCAATATTATGGCAAGAAAAATTCCTCCCAAAAAAAACGGCATTGACATTGAAGATGATATACAAGAAATAACATAAAAAGACCCAGCGAGGTTTATTAACAAAAAAATAGTTGTTACCAACGCAATTGATTTAGCACGTGAAGGACTCATAAATTTAATCTACTAACCTTTTTATATTTGATATTATATATATACATATTCTAATTATGTGATTTAACAGCCTTTTTTTTTAAACATTTTTTAAGAAAATTTTTATATAATATTATTTCAAATTTCCGCAAATAATTTTTTTGACTTGTGGTATGTTTTCTTAAATGAATGAATATAAAATCAAAATTTGAAATTTGCTGTAACTTAAAAAAAATATTTGTACAGGAAATATATTTTTAACTCTTGAATATATAAAATTATAAAAGATTTTTTACAGAGGTGTTCAAATGGATTCCATTTATCTTGAATACAAGTCAAAAAAAGGCGATATAGTTACTTATGGTAGCATGATAGAAAATCAGCAATCTATTATAGAAAAAGGTCAAACAAAAAGTAATACAACAAAAATACAATTTGTTATGTCCCAAGAAACAACAGATGTTGATTCTTCTGGTATTTCCACAGTAGATGTTACTATAAAATCTGGAGTTGTTATAAGTGGCGGACAATCTGTTCCACTTCCAAATACAGGACAAAAAATAACAATGAAAATGAAAAAAAATGGTGAAATAATATATACAAGTGTTCCTGTAGATTTTTCACAACCATCTTTTCCTGAAGGTGCAAAAAAGAAAAAAGATATATGGACATCTATTAGTAAAATAAATATAAAAGGTAAATCAGAACCATTAGAACTGAATTACAGATATATACTTTGGGATATATCAAAATATAAAGGCATGGATTCTGCAGAAATAAAAGTAAGTTGTCCAGAGACATCTTCTGAAATTCAAGAAGGAGTAAATCAAAAAATATCTGCAACAGGTTCAACATATTTTGACTATGTAAGAGGAAGATTAATCAAGTCAGAAGTTGAGACAAATACAACTGTTGAAGTTCCAAATAGCGATTTAGTAGTAAAGACAAGAGTCAGCGTAAAACTTGAATTAATCAAAAATTAGCAAATATATAAAAAACACCTCCAAATTTTGGAGGTGTTTTTTATTACTGAAATTCTAAAGAAAAATATTATTCAAGACCTCTTGAATATCCATCATACCAAACAAAAACATCATCAACCATATCCATGTATTTTTTGTTGACTTTTTCATATTGTTTCATGTTGCTTATTGCTGTAGCTGCAGCATTTGACAATGCCTTGAAAAATTCATTTTCACTTTCAGAAATATGATTGTCATGCCTTTCAGATATAAAACAAAGAATCAATCCAATTACATGGTCTTTCAAAATGATAGGAATTCTTATTGCTGACTTAATTCCCAACTGCTTTAATTCGCTTACAGAAATGTCATTTATTGTTATATTTTTATCATATAATTCATGTTCAGAATCGTCATCATATTTTTGCTGAACAGCTTGTAATGATTCTTCTGAAACATTTCCATAAAATGATTTTAAAGTAAAGCGAGAAAATGATGGTTGCCATATAAACAATGCACTTCCTACAGAAGCTGTTGCTTCATATAGACCAGATACAATCTGTTTAAATACTTCATCTTTACTGAGACTTTTATTCATTGCATTTGTAACGAGTGAAAGTCTGTGAAGTCTTTCTATTTGATGTGCATTTTGTATTGCTATAGATGTCTGATTTGCCAAAACCTTTAGATAGTTTATTTCATCTTCAGAGAAATTATATACTGCAGTCGAATAAACTCTCAAAACTCCAAATGCTCTTTCAGAAGAAGCTAATGGAAGACCTAAAAGGGAGACTACTTTTTCCTTTTCTGCCATATCTTGGCGTTTAAATCTATCATCTTTTCCTACATCTGGAATATAGAGGGATTTGCCCTTCATTATTTCTTGGTCTATAGGCATATATGTGAGGTTGTGAAGTCCTGTACTTAAAAATACCTCACTAAGTCCATAAGAAGCCATCAATTCCATTTGACCAGTTCTATTTTCATATATTCTGATCGAAGCACCTTTTAAATTAAGTCCTTCTGCAGCATATTCTACAGCTGTATCCAATATTTCTTCAAGATTCAATGAAGAATTTACCTTTTGTGAGAATTCGACAAGAGTTTTCATTCTCTTCATCGATCTGAATGTTTCAACTGCTATTGCTGCTTGGGAAGCATAGCGAGAAAATAACTCTACCTGCTCTGGTGTGAAAGAATTTAATGTTCTTGAATACCCTCTCAAAATACCCATGCAATATGTAGAAGTTTTCATTGGTGCTGTGATAATAGATGTAATTTTTTCTTTTTCTACAAAATCAAAATACTGAACACTCTTTCTATCATCTTCATTACTCAAATCTAAAACAACAGTTTCGCCCTCGATGAAAACCCTTCTTCCAACTTCACTTTCACTGAGGAGTATATCACCTTTATGGATATAATTATCACTCAAACCACAATAAGAAGCTATTTCGAGTTTTTTACATGTCCTGTCTGACATTCTTATCATTGAGGCATCTATGAAATCGAGTTCTTCGACAATTTTTTTTGCAATGTTTTCCATAACACATTTATAGGAATCTATTGAATTTATTCCTAAACAAATTTCACAAAGTCCAAAATTATTTTTTTCGTTTGCCATTGTTACACTCCAATTTCAGTATTTTTGATTTTTAGGTCTGTGAAAAAAATATTACTATTTATCTTTTTTGTTTGTAGATCTCTTTTGATCTTCGCTTTTCTTTATCATATTTATATAAAGAGGCTCTGTTGTATCGAGTTCTCCGTCTAACCACATTCTAAGCAAGTATTCTCCTTCTTCTTCAAATACTGGACCATAAAGTGGGAAGATCTCATCATGTCTAAGTTCTTCAGCTTCAAAACCTGGTGGTAGTGGTGGAACATCAAAGAAACCTTCAAGTTTCATCATCTCTTTGTCTTCTGCATTTACCATATCGAGCTTAAACTCATGTTTTTGTCCTGCTTCACTTGGATCAATGAGAATTCTTACAACTATATAAGCATGTGGAATTCTGACTGGTAATTCATTTACCATTATTCTCTCATAAATTCCCATTATATTCAATTTTCCGCCTATTGCTCTTGAAGCAAAATCACACAAAAGCAAAAATCCTGTTGTAGCCATTGTTTTTTTCTCCTTAAAAATTACAAAACAATTTGAAAATATACGAATCTATATATATTTTTCTTTTATTGCAAAATTTCCTTTAGTCTTTTTCGTCTTTCAGTCTTTCGTCTTTTTATGATGAAAACAATTTGAAATGTTAGGGCGTGTTGATTTTGTGCGGTATATTTTCTATATATCCCTTTTTAACTCTTTCTTATAAAATCTTTCTACAAAATAAACAAGTAAACAAACTTAGAATTTCGTCATAAGTAGAAAAAAAATATTAGCAAATTGTATCAAACAGGATAAATGTTATTTTTGTGAGAAAAAGCAACGACATCATGAGCTTGCGAGTGTTTAGAGTTAGCTTTTTCAAACAAAGTAACATTCGGCAGTAAATAAAAGATAGAGCCGATCGACTCAATTTTTAAGTAAATAAAAATTATGAACTAAAAAATTGATTTCCGTATCAAATAGGCAGGTGTTCATTCCTCTTTTGTTTTAAGCACAGCCAAGAAAGCCTCTTGTGGAATGTCAACACTTCCAATTGTTTTCATCCTCTTTTTGCCTTCTTTTTGTTTTTCAAGAAGTTTTCTCTTTCTCGAAATATCACCACCATAACATTTTGCAATAACATTTTTGCGGAATGGTGATATAGTTTCTCTTGCAATAATTCTTCCATTTGCAGCGGCCTGAATTGGAATTTGGAACATGTGACGAGGAATCGTATCTTTCAGATTTTCACAAAGTCGCCTTGCCTGTTCATAAGAATTAGATTTATGCACAATTAATGAAAGTGCATCAACTTTTTCTGAATTTACAAGAATTTCTACTTTCATCAAATCTGACTCTCTATAACCAATCAATTCATAATCAAGTGAAGCATATCCACGAGTAACAGATTTCAATTTATCAAAGAAATCTGTTATTATCTCACCAAAAGGCAATTCATAAGTAAGCATAAATCTTCCGTCAACATAACTTGTCATATTCTTAAAAATGCCTCTTTTTGACTGACACAATTCCATTACTGGACCTGTAAAATCATTTGGACAGATTATCGAAGCCTTTACAATAGGCTCTTCTATTCTGTTGATCTTAGTGGGATCAGGCAATTCAGAAGGATTTTGTATGTCAATTTGACTTCCGTCTGTAAGATAGACTTTATATACTACTGAAGGAGCTGTTCCTATAATGTCAAGCCCATATTCTCTCTCAATTCTCTCTTCCACAATTTCCATGTGTAGAAGTCCCAAAAATCCACATCTAAAACCAAAACCAAGTGCAAGTGATTTTTCCTGCTCAAAAACGAGTGCTGCGTCATTTAACTGCAATTTTTCAAGTGCATTTCTAAGAGATTCATAATAAATATTATCTGTCGTATATATTCCACAATACACCATTGGCTGTACCTCTCTATAGCCTGGAAGAGGTTCTTCAGCTCCGTCCTGTGCAAGTGTAACAGTATCTCCAACTCTTGTATCTCTGATGTCTTTTATTTGAGCACAGATATAACCTACATCTCCAGCCATCAGACAATCTGTTTTCACCATATCAGGCTTAAAAATACCTATTTCTTCTGTCTCATAGGTTTTACCATTTGACATCAATTTTATCTGTGTGCCTTTTGTTATTTTTCCATCCATAATTCTTACAAAAAGAATAACACCTCTGTAAGAATCATATTGTGAATCAAAAATCAATGCCCTTAAAGGCTTTTCTTCATCTCCTTTTGGAGGTGGCAATCTTTCAACAAGAGCAGACAAGACATCTTCTGTACCTATTCCTTTTTTTGCCGAAGCTAAAATAGCGTCTGTTGCAGGAAGTGCCAATATATCTTCAATCTCAGAAATAACTTTTTCAGGATCGGCAGCAGGCAAATCAATCTTATTTATAACTGGAACTATTTCAAGATCATTGTCAAGTGCAAGGAAAAAATTGGCCATTGTCTGTGCCTCAACACCTTGTGAGGCATCAACAATTAACAAAGCCCCTTCACATGCAGCAAGACTTCTCGAAACTTCATAAGAAAAGTCAACATGTCCTGGTGTATCAATCAAATTTAATTGATATTCAATTCCGTCCGTGTGTTTATATGTAAGTGTAACAGGATGAGATTTAATAGTTATGCCTCTCTCCCTCTCCAAATCCATTTTATCAAGAACTTGCTCTTCCATTTCTCTTTTTGAAATAGTATTTGTTGCTTCAAGCAATCTATCAGCAAGCGTCGATTTTCCGTGGTCTATATGTGCAATAATGCAGAAATTTCTTATTCTGCTCATTCTATCGTTCATCTATTTAACAAAATTCCTCAATAAAAATTATTTGAAAATATTTTTTATCCATAAATAATCCTTTTTCCTTTTTTATGTGTATTACTGCAGATAAATAAATTTAGAAACATGGTGAATTTTATAAAGGAAATAAATATATAAATATTGAAATTTCATCAAACTATTTAGAGCTATTTCGAGTTTTTTCACAGACATAAAAAAATTTGAAAAAAAATAGACGGAATAGAAAGGAGAAATTTATAAAACAATTTTCTAAAAATATACAACGCAATACATATATATATATGCAAGAGTTTCAACTAATAAACAAAAAAAAGACCTTGAAAATCAAATTGAAATTTTAAAACAATTCTGTTTTAAAAATGGT
>JBGUKW010000002.1:0-18357 GCA_045114665.1 Candidatus Xenobia bacterium
AAAAAAAGAAAGAAGCAGTAAGAAATATCCGTGAGGATTTCAATTTCTCGATGTGAGTATATTTAATCACATTTTGAGTAGCAGAAATTGAATAGTGAAAAAGATAGTTATTTTATTGTTGTGCCTTTTAAGTGTATTTTCTACAGCAATGGCAAGTGATAAAAATCTTTTGAAAGAATCGACATTTTTTACAAAAGAATACCTTGAACAAAAAACACAAGAACAAATAAAACATGAGTTATTAGCTCCTTGTGTCGCTTCAAAAACAGGTGAAATATTCTTTTTAGGTAGAAATAAAACAACAAAAAAACTGAGATGGCATTTATATAATCCTTTTAAAAAGTCTATAGTAAAAGAAGGTTCTTGTCCTTTTACTGATTTCAATAAATTTGCTATTTCAACAAATGCAAGTAATGCTCTTGTTTATTCAAAATATCCTGGTAAATTATGGACTTTAGATATAAATACAAAAAAATGGAATGATGTATATTCAAATCCAGAAAAAGATAAAGAAGGACTTGCAATTTCTCCAATTTCTACTTTTTCATTTTTTAATGATACAAATGCCTATTCATATCTTGACAAATGGGATGCAGGTCATTATGTACAAGATACAGTAATAACAGATATTTCGGTAAATCCATTTTCAATGACAAAAACATATACACAAAAAGAACTTATTGAAAAAACTGGAAATACAATTGTAAAAAATAAAGAAGCTCTAAAAAAACTTATGACAAGTTTTGTAAAAACAAATGAATCAGATTCTTGCCTATGTGTAATAACAAATAGACCAAAAACAACAGATAAAAACTTTGTAAATTATATATTTTTAGTAAATAAAAACGGTGATGTAAAAAAATTGTATGGGTCAAAACAGGCAATAAAACCTCTTGATTTATCATCTGATGCTTCGTCATGTATGTTTGGAACAAATTCAAACAAAGGTGAAAATAAAGTTTTTCTCATGTCAAATGGAGAAAAAACAGAAATATCAAATAAGATACATCCTTTAGCTGGAAAAATTTTTAAGGATGGCAGAGTTTGGTTTTATGGTCAAAAAGGAAATGAATTTAATGTATATTTAAGAAAAGATGGAAATATGCAGAAAGTTTTAACACTATCAAAACCATATCCTGTTGCTTTTATTGAAGAAATAAACAAACTTCTCGTCATCAAAGACAATAAAAGAGCAGATTATTATGAGCTGACAAAGTGAAGTAAATAAAAAATGTGGATTGTGAATTTTCACAGTCCACATTTTTTTATTGTTTAAAATTATTGTTAGCTACCCAAAAATTGGAATAAAAGCCAAAGAAGTATTATAACACCAATAACAACTCCAGCAACTTTCCAACCAGAGACTGGACATTCTCCACCAACTTTTCCTGTTTCACCATTTACCATAAAGTTATATATTTTTCCCTTATATTTGAATGATGAAAGCCAAACAGGAAGCAGAAGATATTTATATTTCAAATCATTATAGACAGTTGTAAAATTGAGATGTCTGACATGGTCTGCATTGTTTTCTTTTTTTATAACTTGCTCTATTTTTTCTTTTAGATGTTCAGTTATACCTTTTTGACCTTCTTCCCAACCATCTTTTAATCCTATTGTATATCTTTCTGCTATAAATCCTGCCACATATTCTGGCTTATATGGTTTACTTTTGTCTGTACCAAATGGAAGGATTTGCTTTAATAAATGTTTATCATATCTTTTGGTAGCACAGACAGGAAAATCATCTATAAATTCTCTATAGCGACCTCTTGTATCATACCAATCGGTACGAGTTGTTGTATTTCCTTCGCTGTCTTCTTCGTCATAGTCAACACCATATTGAGCAGTATATTTTGAATATGTATTTGTATCAAATGTCCAATATGGAATATATACACCTGTAAATGAGTCAGCTCTTGCTTTTTTCTGAACAATATTTGGAGCAAAAAATTGATTTTTGATCCATTTTTTGAAATTTTCTTCTGCTTTATCAGATTTTATAGCAAAGGTACATACCCCACCAGGGGCTAACTGATTTTTGCCCTTTTCTTCCATGACTTGGTTGGAGTCACAGTAAGGACAAGAATTTGCTATTTGATTTTCATCATATATTGATTCAGCACCGCAAGATTTACATTTAATAGTCTTTTTTGCAACTCCCCAATCACAGTTTTCTTTTGTTTCTGCAAGACTAAAATCTTGTTCTTTTACATTTGTTTCTTCGGGCCAATTTTCTTCATCGCCATCTTTGGCATTTTTTCCAGCAGGCTGTACTTTTTTACCTAATTTTATTTCCTCTTGATGACCGCAATATGGACATGTCAATCCACCAGTAGCAGGATCGAAATCCATAACACCGCCACAGGCAGGACACTTTCTATCTGTTTCTTCTTTTGTTTTTTCTAATTTAGGTTCGTTTTCGTCCATTTTTTCATCCTAACTAAACTAAATCATTTTCATTTATTGGATCGCCACATTCTGGACAGAATTTTGGAATCTTTGCACCAGGTGTTGGTTCCCAACCACATTTATCACATTTATAATGTAAATCTTGAGGTTGTTTTGCTCCACATTCAGCACAGAATTTACCTGTATTTACAGCACCACAAGAACAAGTCCAACTTTTCTTTGGTGCTGGCTGTGGCTTGCCACATTCAGCACAGAATTTACCTGTATTTACAGCACCACAAGAACAAGTCCAACTTGCTTTTGGAGCTGGTTGGGGTTTTCCGCATTCAGCACAGAATTTAGCTGTATTTACAGCACCACAAGAACAAGTCCAACCTGCTTTTGGAGCTGGTGGAGGAGCTTGCTGTTGCATTTGTTGCTGTTGTTGCATCTGTTGCTGTTGCATTATAAGGTTACCTAAATTAGCACCACCGCCACCTGGCATCATGTTCATTGCCATGAATCCCTGCATAGCTCCTGCTTTATTATTTGCTGCTCCAACTAATGCTTCATTTTGAGCATCTACCATTCCAGCCATTGCCATGTCTGCATTTCTGTAAACAGCTTTTTTCTGAAGTTGTTTGATCATTGCTTCATCTTCAGGTGAAGCATTTACTCCATTTACTCCAAATTCAACTATTTCTATTCCTCTTTTTTCTCTCCATTTTTTTGAAAGAACTTCATTGAGAGCATCTGCAATTTCAAATGTATGACCTGGCAATGCACTATATCTTATTCCCATCTCAGAAATTTTAGCAAATGCAGGTTGAAGAGCTGTCATCAATTCAGATTTTAACTGACTGTCTATCTGTGAACGTTTATATTCATATTCAACATTTCCACATACATTTTTATAGAATAACATAGGATCGGTTATCCTGTAGGAATATTCACCATGACATCTGATTGATATATCAACATCTAATCCAATATTTTTATCAACAACTCTGAATGGAACTGGGTTTGGAGTGCCATATTTGTTTCCCATTATTTCTTTTTTGTTGAAGAAATAAACTCTCTGAACTCCAGGTGTCTCACCACCAAAAGTGAATCTTTTTCCAATTTGTGAAAAAGTCTTTTTTAGCTTTTCACCAAGACCATCTTCTCCTGAGAAAAGGCTTGGTTGTACACTGTTTCTATATACAAATTCTCCAGGTTCTCCAGAAAAATCTACAATAAGTCCATTTTCAACAATTATAATAAATTGACCATCTGCTACAGCAATTACTGAACCATCACTTATAGCATTGTCATCACCTTTATTTCCGCCTCTTTGTACTTTCTTTTGTCCTTTACTTACAAGTACATCAACTGGAAGAGCTTCACAATAGAAATATTCTTTCCATTGGTCTTTTAGAGTTCCCATTACAGCATCAATTCCTGCTTTTATTAATCCCATGTGCCTTGTCTCCTTTTAAAAGTAAAAAAATACTATGATTATTAATAATTTAATTATTCTGTCAAAAATCCTGTTTTTAGTCAAAAGACATTTCACCTTTATTTATAGAAGGATTTTATTTCACTATATTCTAATTAAAAAAATATGTTCAGAAATAATTTTATTTTATCAATTATATCCATATTTTTTATATTATTTAATACTTCTTATGCAATCGATTATAGCGATATTTTTATAACATACAAAGAAAAAGACTTAAAACAATTTACATTAAAAGATTCTATTTTTGAAGAAAATAAAATAATAATAAAAAATAAAAATTCCTATATATTATCTCCTATAATAAAATTACCATTTCATTTTGAAGAATGTGTTCCATCTTGGAATATTAAATGTTCAGAAAAATCTTCATTTTATGTTTTTGTAAGATTTGAAGATGACGAAAATAGAATATCTCCTTGGCTCTTAATGGGAGAATGGGGAGAAAAATCAGATTATAAAACTTTAAAATCATATCTCGACAATTCAAAAATAGATGGTAAATTTGAGAATCCATTTAAATATTTTGGAATATCAATAGAAACAGATTATATACTATCCAAAAACAAAAATTTTGATAATATACAATTTTGTTTTATTTTTGAGCCAAATTCTGACGACATAATCGAATTTTCCTCACTAAATATATCTGCATCAACACATAGGGGAGACAAAAAATTAAAATTATACGAAAAAACAAATTTAGGAAAAAATTCTTATTTTTCTGTTCCATTTCGTTCACAAGGTTGGGAAGATAAAAAAATATCAAGTGAAATTTGCAGTGTAGTTTCAACGGCAACTGTCATGGATTATTATGGAGTTGACATAAAAACAGCAGAACTTGCAAAAATTGCTTATGACAAAAGATATAAAATGTATGGAATGTGGTGGCGTGCAGTACAAGCTGCTCATCAATACGGATTCAATGGATATGTAAGACATTTTAGAAGTTTTGAAGATGTAAAAGAATATATAGATAAAAAAATGCCAGTTATTGCATGTATAAGTGTTAATAAAAATGACATTTCAGACGATCCAAATTATGAAACAGACGGACATGTTATAGTCATAATTGGATTTGAGAAAAATGGAGATATTCTCTGTGCAGATGGTGGATTTAGAAAAGAAGAAGATGGCATCCTGTCATACAAAAGAGATGAATTTGAAAAAATTTGGTTTGTAAATAGTGGAGGAATAGGCTATATTATTTATCCAACAAAAAAATAAAAAATGGGCTGTGAAAAAATAAAACAAATTATTTTTTTTACAGCCCCATTTTTTATCAATTTCTACTCTATTTCATTTTAAAGTTTCTTTGAATAATTCTTTCAACTCATCATTTATATATCTGACTTCAAAAACAGCAAGAGTATTCCCTCCTTTTTCAATGAGAGAACGCATTTCTTGCTCAACTCTTTCCCTTGTCTTTATATTCATAGTTCCTTCTTCATTTATTATTATACCTGGAACAACTTTTCTACCCATTACCCTTATTTTTATAGCTTCATATTTATCTCCAGCCATCTCTGGTGGATTTTTAACAGATATATATATCATTGGCTGAAATTCATCTACAGATATTGTCAAATCTTCATATCTCATATCTGTTCCATAAGCTGAAAATCCTCCAGCATATCCAATCACAGGAGCAGTAGAACTGATCATTAAAGGTTTATCCTGTGTTCTACATTTTCTTGCAAGAAGACTGAAGAAATCTCTTGTTGACTTAGATCTCCATTCCATCCAGCGTGGATCTGTTTCTGAAATTTCCTTTGCATCTAATCCTGTAACCTCTTTAAATTTATTGCAACAATAATCACAATAACAAGGTGAAATTTCATAGTCAATATGTACTTCATCAGCTCCACTTTCTCTTGCTTTTCGAACCATAAAATCAGCCATATATTCATGATTTAATGGATTGTTTGGACATATCTGATAGTGATAATATTTGTTTGGACTTTCTTTACCATCTTTTCCTCTATGTCTTAAATCAGGATGTTTTGTCCAATATCTTTTTTGAAATGTATCTTTAAAAACAAGAGTTCCAACAGAAACCAAAAGACCTTTTTTATGAGCTCTTTTAACAATGCTATTTAATTTTGGAAAATATCCCTTGTCATCTATAGATGAATGAAGTAAAACAATTTTTTTGAATCCACATTCTTTTATTTTGTCAATCATTTCATCATCTACATCTTTTATTTGATTTCCTACTTGAATCCAAATCATGCTGTCTGTAAATTTCATTTCTTCAGCATTTGCAACAAATGTACAGATAAATACAAACAAAAGGGAATAAAAAAAACTAATTTTTTTCATGCTTAAATACCTTTCCATTATAAAAAATGGGTAGCAAAAAAAATATAATGTAAATTTTTTACAACCCTATAAAATCTAATGATTTATTTTTAACTGATATTTTTATTTTTTTATATGTATGGCAAAAAACCTGTTTTTTATTCTATATTTTTTCATAATTCATAATGGTAAATCTATGTTCTAATTATTACACATTTTGCTTTTTTAGCCATTCAAGAAAATCATAATTAGTTGGATTTACTGTTATTGAATTTTCCTTTGTCACTCTAACAGCCCCAGGTGCCATACCTTTTTTCTTTTGAACATGTCTTGCAAAAGTCTGTATAACTTGAATTTTGGAAGAATTTTTGCCTTTTGAATGATATGCTGCTATTTCTGCGGCCCTTAATATCACCTCTTTTGGAGGTTTTTCGTTTTTATCTGATTTTATGATTACATGACTTCCCCCCATTCCTCTAGCATGGAACCACATATCATTTTTACTTGCTATTTTTAAACTTACTTCATCATTTTGTTCTGGATTTTTTCCAGAAATTATTGTAAAATTCATAAATTTATATTTTCGAGGAGAAGATATCTGAACATGAGAATTTTTAGAAATTGGTTTTCCATGTCTTAAATTGTCTTCTATCTCCTCCAATTCTTGTAAATTATCAGTTTCTGATATAATATCAATATATGAATTTAAATATTCCTCATGTTCTTCTGTCTGTTGCAATCTATCTTCTAAAATTGGAATGCCTCTTTTTGATTTTTTAAATTTTTCAAAATATTCTTGGGCATTTTCAGATGGATTTTTGCTTGGGTCTAATTCTATTTTTAAAATCTCATCAGGATTTGATATATTTGGTAATTCTACAATTTCTGCTTTATGAGGAATCAATCCAATATTTGCAAGTATTGTATTTCCCTTATCACAATTTGAAGTATTTTTCAAAAGTTTGTCTAAATCGCCTTTTATTGCTTCTTTTCTTCTTGACATTTTCTTTAAATCGGCTTTTATTAAACTTATTATAGATTTCTTTTTTGTCTCTAAATCTGTCTCTTCTTTTTTGCCAAAAACAAAATTGAAAAACATTTCATTAAATGAAGAATATTTTTCTGCATTTTCAACTTCTGTTAAAAAATATTCTTTTTTGCCATTTTTATTTAATATGCAAGGACATAATTCTTCAACATTTGGAAGATTTAGATTTTCAAATTTGGAAGGAGGAAATACAAATTGATTGTCTTTATTTCTTGAATTTTCTGCAAGTTGAAAATAAGAACCTTTTATTTTTTCACCACACAATAAAATCATGTTTCCTCTTTTTTTTGTAAAATCTATTACTAATTCAGAAGATAGAGAATCAGAAAATTTAATTATTGCAATTTTTTGAGTTTCATATTGGACAATATCCTCAATTCTTCTATTTAATATATATTTTCTTAAAAGCATACAAAAAGAAGAAGGAACAGAAGCAGGTGGATTTTTTCCATATTGTAGGCAAATTACAGGTAATTCAGATTCTTCAAGTCTAATTAAAATAGTTTTTTCGCTTCCAGTATATATTGTAAATAAAAAACAACCCCTTGATTCTTCTTTTATCTGTCTTAAAACTCCACCACTAAGCATTGTATTTAATTCAGATAATATAAAGTGAAGTAAATTAGAATCCATAAAATCCTCCATTATATAAAAAAACTCCCATAATAATTAAAATTATGGGAGCAAAAAAGAGAAGAGATTAAAATGAAAAGCTGCCGGGATTCACCGGCAGAGATGAGTTGACATTCCAAAAACAAGAAAGGAGGTTCTTGGATTTTTAAGAATTGATTACAATTCTTAACGGGTTTGCCAAAACCCTATCACAATTTTGTATTATAACACTAAATGAAAAATAAATCAAGCATTTTTTCACAATTTTTTTAATTTTTTTTAAAAAATTTTAACTCCAGACTTTGCCAACTTAAAATCCAATATTTCAGCCCCAGCTTCTTTTATTGATGTTATTACATTTTCTCTGTCTTTAGGATTACAAAGTGTTATTAAACAGCCTCCACCACCTGCACCACATATTTTTGAAGCTAATGCTCCTGATTTTTGAGCATGTAATACTATTTTGTCGATTTTTTCATTAGAGACACCATCAGCTAATTTTTTTCTATTATCCCATTCTTCATTTAATACATTTGCAATTTCATTTATATCTTTTGATAGAACTGCTTTGTACATTTTTATAGCTGTCTCTTTTATTTTGTGCATTGATTTTCTTGAATTATCTGCATCATCTATATATCTCTTCATCATTGCCCAATTATTTGTTCCAGAAAAATGAGAAATACCAGTAAAAGATAGTATTATTGAATCATCTATTTTAAAATTTAAATCTGACAAATCATAATTTTCATTTACAATTCCTCGAGATGTAAAATTTATATTGTTCAATCCACCAAAATATGCTGCATAATAATCCTGTTTACCAGTTGGAATTCCAAGAAGTCGTGCCTCTATATTTGCACACCAGTCAATAAAAGTATTTGAATCGACTTCTATTCCTTTTAATTTCATAAGCCCATACATCAAGGCAACAAGCATAGAAGATGAAGCAGCAAGACCAGAACCTTTGGGAACATGGCTCAAAGTAGATATATTCAAACCATAATCAAGTTCAAAAAATTTCACAGCACTTCCCAAAAGACCAAGTTTTGAATCAACATCAATTTCAGAATAATTAGCATATTCCTCTTCAATTTCCAAATCATCTGATCTAAGAAAAATTTTTTTATCATCTCTTTTTTCAATATTCACTTCAGTTCCAGGGTCTATTGCAATATTTACAACAGAAGAACCATCTTCAAATATATATAGTGGATGAATATCAAGTGTTCCACCAGCTAAATCAATTCTGACAGGAGCTGTTATTTTCATAATAAAAACCTTTCATTTATGTATGTTTTTCATTTTGTATTTTTTCTGCAAATTCTATTTATGATCTATAAATTTACTATTTATTGGAGTAAATTCAACTAAAACAGAAGATTGATTCAATTTTTCTGTTATTTCTTCAGAGATAAAAGAAGCATATTCTTCTAAAAATTCTCTATCTGAAATATCAAAATATACTATTATAATAAATCCATTTTCAAAAGTAATTTGCTTACCATCATGCCAAACTCCTTTTGATTTTAAAATGGTAAAACCTTCTATATATTTTAGCAAAATATTTTGTAATATATTTTCAGCATCATCTGAAGAAATAAGCTGTACATATTTTTCTCTATCATTTAAACCGATATAAAAAGTAACTTTATATCCATTTTCTTTAAAATCTTTGTGTAAAGAATTGACAAATATTGGATTTGCATTGATCTTGCACGATAAAATAATAATAAAACAAATTGCTATAATTGATATTTTTTTTATATTTAACATAATCTTTTTATAATGTTATTTCAAATTTTTCCACTACTATACTTTATTTATTTCATAAAACTTCTATAAAATAAAATTTTATGGGGTGTGAAATAAAAAACTTCACACCCCACTTTTTATTTTATGACAAAATTTTATCTGTTATATCTCTCTTCAAATTCTTCTTTTGAAGGGAAGCGTGTCATAATTATAGCTTCTTCTGAAAGAAGGATTCTATCACCTGGTTTTAATTGGTCTTTTTGTTTTTCTGTATTTTTGCCACCCAAAATAAAGACTTCTGCTCTTGTTCCTGGTGCTGTGTGTTTCTTTGAAACATAGGCAAGACCAACTTGCCAACCATTTATGATGACAGAACTTGTAACATAACCCATTGTCTCTCCTCTTTTGCTTACAAGTACAGAACCATGTTTGATTGGTCTTGCATTTTTATTTACAAGAGAAAATCTTACAAGTTCCATTTTTCTTGTCTTTTCGGCTTCGAGCAATGCTCTTCTTCCTACAAAGAATGGTTTGTGGAATTTTACAAATGGGGCATATCCAGCTTCATTTGGAGATATATCATAATCTCCTGCCAATTCATGACCATAGAGTGGAAGACCAGCCTCTGTTCTTGCTGAATCTCTACAACCTAAACCACATGGTTTAACTCCAAAGTCTTTTCCAACTTCGAGTATCAAATCCCACATTTTGATAGAATCATTTGGATTTAGATAGAGTTCATAGCCTACATCTTCTCCTGTGTATCCAGTGCGAGAAATAATGACATCCATATCTTTTATCTTTGTTTCAATGAATTCATTTTTCTTTACCTGTAAGAAGCGTTTTCTTTCAACATCATCTAAAAGCAAAGCGAGAACTTCTTGTGATTTTGGTCCTTGGAAAGCTAAATCTGCTTTTCTATCTTTTCCTGCTTCTTCAGCTGAGAGATCTTTTATTGTAACTCTTTTGTGGACTTCTTTAGATTTACATTCACTGTCGAGGAAGTATTCACCATCAATAACACCTTTTAAATATCTCTTTACTTTGTCAAAGTTTGCTGCATTTACAACAAGCATAAATTTGTCTTCCGCTCTCTTGTAAAGCATAATGTCGTCTATTACTTTGCCAAAAGCATCGAGTAAATAACCATACTGTGATTGACCATTGAGAAGTTTTGGAATGTAATTTGAAGTCAATGTGTCAATGAATCTACAAGCGTCTGGTCCTTCAAATGAAAGGATTCCCATGTGTCCTACATCAAAAAGACCTGCAGAAGTTCTCATGGCATTGTGTTCATCATTTATGCCTGAATACCAAACTGGCATTGAGTAACCTGCAAATGGTGCCATGCGTGCTTTCAAAGCGACATGTTTGTCATAGAGAAGAGTCTTTTTCAATGGTTCTTCTTTTTCGACATATTCAAATGCCTTTTTGTCATTTTCACAAGGATATTTTTCATTTAGATATGACATTCCCAAGAAATATGGTTTTGTCATGTCGATCATGTCCATTTTTGACTCTTTGTCTATCTCAAATGCTTCATCTGCTGTTTGAGCTTTATATGGTTTGAATTCCATTATTGATTCAAGAAGTTCTTTTGTATCTTCGGAACCAACGGCTTCAAATCCATTTGAAATCAAATTTTTCCAAAGTTCTTTTACATCATCAGGTTTTACAAGAATTACAGCACGATGTCTGCATGAACATACAGCAATTTTACAATCAATTCCAAATAATTTAGCTTCAGCATATTTTCCTGCAGGTATATCTGCTCCTACTGTTGCCAATTTTTCAGCAATTTCACCTTTTGCAAATACTTCAACAGCTGTCAAACGATCGTCAATATCAGAGAATTGGAAATATCCATCAAGAATTCTCATATCTTTGACAACACATGGTCCTTGAATTTTTGCATAGATGTCTTTTTCATCAAACATTATATAGCCATCTGAAAGACCTTTTAAAATTACAACAAGTTTATCTGCTGTATTTGGAGGAGTTATTATGATATATTTTTTGTCTGCAACTTTACACACATTTACAAAACTGCAAACTTTTCCATCAGATGTCAAAACAAATCCAATTTTAGCATCCCCAATAAGCATCGATGAAGCACTGAATGTCAAAACTTCATCGAGAAAATATTCACATCTATCTCCTCTTACTTCAATTACTCCATAATTTGAGGCATCTGTTACAAAAGCAGGAGCTTCTCTATTAAAATTTGGATAACGGGCAGGAATCTCTACTTTTTCTTTTTTCTCTTCTGTTCTATTCTCAAGTTTATTTATGAGTTTTTGAACTCTTTCATAAGCTGATTCAATAACACTTAGAGGAGTTTTAGCTCTTCCAACATCACCTGAAATTTCAAGATATTTATATGGTACCATTGATTTTAGGACAGTTGTGATTATATCACCCAATTCAGAAATATCTTCTTCTTTGAATCCTCTCTGAGTAAGCCATGTTGTTCCAAATCTCAATGCACCAGGGTGAACAGCATTTGTATCACCTGGTATTGTATTTTTGTTACATGTGATTCCGCACATATCGAGAACTCTTGAAGCAATTTCACCCCTCAAATTAAACCCATCTGGTCCCATTATTTTTCTTATGTCCAAAAGAACCATGTGTGAATCTGTGCCACCAAATGCCAATTTACAACCTGCTTTTACAAATGAATCAGCAAGAACTTTAGCATTTTTTACAACTTGTTTTTGCATTTCTTTAAAACCATCTGTATTGGCAAGTCTAAAGAGAAGAGCTTTTGCTGCTATGGAATTTAGATGTGGGCCACCTTGCTCTCCTGGGAATACAGCATTATTTATTTTATCTCCATAATCTTCTCTTGTTGTGAGAATTACAGCTCCACGAGGACCACATAGTGTTTTATGTGTTGTAAATGAAACTACATCAGCAATTCCTACAGGTGAAGGGAATGCTCCTCCAACTATTGGACCAGCAATATGTGAAATATCTGCAAGTAAAATTGCTCCTACAGAATGTGCTATATCTCTGAATCTCTCCCAATCTATTATTCTTGGGAATGCACTATAACCCGCAATTATCATTTTAGGTCTATGTTTATTTGCAAGTTCTTCGATTTCTTTAAAATCTATCTCACCTGTTTCAATATCGGCATGATATGGAACTATATTATAAACTTTTCCAGATCTGTTAGCTTGGCTTCCATGTGTCAAATGTCCGCCATGACTTAAATCCATACCCATTACAGTATCACCAGGTTCTACAAATGCTTCATATACAGCGTTATTTGCGGCAGCACCTGAAAGTGATTGAACATTTACAAAAATATCAGAAGCCTTTACATTTTCATTTGCAAAAAGGGATGCTACTCTTCTACATGCAAGTGATTCAAGAACATCAGCATATTCAACGCCTTTGTAATAACGTCTATCTGAATAACGCCTTAGATATGAAAGTTGATCGTCGAGGTCTGGAAGATTTTCTG
Organism: Candidatus Xenobia bacterium; assembly: GCA_045114665.1. Classification (GTDB taxonomy): domain Bacteria; phylum Vulcanimicrobiota; class CADAWZ01; order CADAWZ01; family CADAWZ01; genus CADAWZ01. The sequence goes on from JBGUKW010000002.1 coordinate 13,078, forward strand.
TTGTCTCCCTCAAAAGTCTGCGTGAAGGATAACCTTCAGCATATATATTTGTAAATGAACATGATAAAACATCTCTTACTGGCTTAAGACATTCGCTTTCAGAGGCGATCATTATCAACTTTTTCTCTTGTCTTTTGTCTTCAAGGTCTATTACATTAAAAAGCTCTTTATCTATAACTTTCAATGATTCAGATAGAGAAGATTTGAAATCTATTTTTTCTGTAGTAAGCAAATCTTAATACCTTCCTTTTATTTTTTTACTAAGGAGTATTCACTCCCTATTTTTGACAAAAAAAAGCCTTTAACATAATGTCAAAGGCAATAAAAAACTTATATTATTCAAGTAATGTTATCATTTTCTTAGCTTGTAAATCTTTTGGGAATGCAGTTGAATATTTACGGAAACATTCAAGAGCCTGTTTAAACTGCCCCATTTTGTAACACATTATGGCATAATTATATTGACCTTCTTCAAGATCAGGAATAATATCAAGGACTGCTTTAAACTCATCTTTTGCTTGTACAAATGTAGCAACATCCCCAGCATATAAAACTCCCTGAGTAAAATGAAGATTTGCCTTTTCTTCTGGAGTTTGAATTTCTTCTGTATTCTCTTCTTTTTTGAAAGGCATCATCAATATTTCCATCAATGGAATACCCCATCTGAACTGCTGACGTTCTCCACCTTTCTTTTTAGTTCCAGCAGTTAAACGAGGACTTGTTTTTCTAAGTTGAAATTGAGGTTGCTCATCATATTCTTTTCTTTTATCAACATCTTGAATAATTTTCCAAGCATTAAAAAAAGCAATCTGTTCTTTTTCTGATTTGCTACCAATAGTTCTTGACTGTTTTGTAAATTCTTTTCTTATATCTTCTATATCGTCGGATGGTTTTACACCAAGTTCTAAATAATAATCCCTCATCAGATACTCCTCTCCAATAATATCCACTTAAAATGACGGAATATTTTACCGTAGTAATAAACAGAACTTTTTTCACATTTGTAATAAATATTACAGGAATATAATAACATTCTATTTTTATTATCTTATATATTTTAATATTAAAATCCTGCATATATTATATATTATTTCACGATTTTTTATATATCATATTTTGATTTTAATTGTTTCATCAATTCATCCGATTTTCCAGCCGATGCTTTTATTTTATCTGCCTCTGAAGTCAAGGACATGATAATATCCATATTGCCTTCTTTAATTCCTTTTTTAACTTTATCCAAAATATTTATTGAATCATTTAAAGAACTAACTACTGCATCTCTGTGTTCTGCACATTCAGCAGGAACTCTCATTCTTGATACATCATTTGCAGCTCTTTTCATGTTGTTTGTGAGATCATTTAAATCTGAAAAATCTCCATTCATTGCAGATTTTAACAGTTGTTCTGCAAATTGATTGGGATCGCTCCAAGTTTTACTTCCTGCCAATTTTAATTCCAATTCCATGAAATAATTTTTAACAGCTTCTTTTCCTGAATCTGAAGAAATATTACTATTTGTAGAATAATTCTGTGATGAAGAAGTATTGTAATTAGAAGTTGTTGTTGAAGTATTTTGATTTGAAGTAGTCGCATTTGAAGTGATATTACTTTGAAAACCGCTCGAATCCTGTTTTGCAGAGCTAAACAATGCACTTAAATTTCTTGTATCTTTGCTCTCATCATTTTTACTCGATGAATTATAAGATGATGATTTACTCGAATCTTCTTTTTTACTTCCATGAGGAATAAAACCAAGCCTTTTTAAGGCTTCATCTTTATCTTCTTCTTTAGATTTTTGAATATTTGACTTTAAACTATTATTTTCTTGTTCTTTTTTTGTTTCTATTGTAATGTTTTCTTTATTTCCAGATGAATTTAATTCATCAATTTCGGTTACTATTGTTTGTTTATTTTTACCAGAACCTATCAAAAAACCAAATAAAAAAACAACTGTAATTAATAATATAAGAGCAAATACTATTAAACCGATCAATAAGGAACTTTTTATAGTAACTTTACTTTCAACTTTACTTTCATTCATTTTTCAAAACCTCTTTTTTTTATTTTTCACTCATCTTTTAAAACTTCTTTCACTTTACTTTCTAAAGCATTAAAAAGTGGTTTTAAACTCTGCTTTTCTTTTGCACTAACTAATAAACATGATGTTTCTTTTTGTATTTTAAGTGCTGTATCAATATCTGCTATATCTATTTTATTTCCAACAAGGATGACTGGAATATTATCAAGTGCAAGTTCACCCAAAATATTATTTACAGATTCAATCTGTTCTTTCCAACCTTTAGAAGAGATATCAAAAAGATGAATCAAGATATCAGAATCACACATTTCATCAAGTGTGGCTCTAAATGCAGAAATAAGCTCTTCTGGAAGATCTCTTATAAAACCAACAGTATCTGTTACTATAATATCTGTATCTTTAGGAAATCTCACCCTCTTAGTTGCAGTATCAAGAGTTGCAAACATTCTTTCTTCTGTATATGTATCACTTTGAGTCAAAGTATTTAACAATGTTGATTTTCCAGAATTTGTATATCCAACAATAGAAATAATAGGAATATCACTTTTATCTCTCTTTTTTCTACGTTCCTTTTCTGCTTCTGCTATCTCTTTTAATTCTTTTTCAAGTGCTGTTATTGATTCTCTAACCCTTCTTCTGCTTATCTCTAATTTAGTTTCACCAGGTCCTCTGGAACGAATTCCTCCAGAACCACCTGTTATTCTTGAAGTAAAATCGTCTTTTGCTGTCAATCGAGGAAGACTATATTTTAATTGTGCAAGTTTTACTTGTAATTTTCCTTCTCTGCTTTTTGCTCTTTTTGCAAAAATATCGAGAATCATCTGAGTTCTGTCTATTGTTTCAATACCAGTTTCAGCCTCAATGGATCGCATTTGTGAAGCAGAAAGACAACTGTCGAAAACGATTAAATTTGCATTTTTCTCCATGGAAAGAAGTAATATTTCTTTTACTTTTCCCTTTCCAATAACATATTTCGAATCGAGTTCTTTTCTATGCTGAACTATTGCTTCAATAATATGTATTCCTGCGGATGTTGCAAGTTCTTTTAATTCTTCCATAGCATAATCGGAATCTTCATCCTTATCTGTAGAAACATGGATTAAGATAGCTCTTTTTGATGAATCATCAGTTCTCTTTGATTCTGTTGAAAACTCTATTTCGTTTTCAAGGTCTTCAATAAATCTGATAAAATCAAAATTTACAGCAGAAATAGAATTATATACATTTTCTTCATATATCTTACCATCATTCTTAAATGGAAGAAGATTTGCTATTGTAAGACCACCTGGAAGTCCAGATTCTAAAACTTCCAATGAGATGATCATATCAAGCCTCAAAAGAACAAGATCAGAGGAATCATCTGTATTTAAGGAATTTTCAAAAAGCCTTGTGTGTATGAGTCGAAGTCCTCTAAGTCTCGAAGCCCCAGCTCTATATCTTCCAAAATCACTTATAACAACACCTTTTGCTGTTCCGATAAAAACATCAACAACATGTCCTTTTCTGTCAATCAAAATTCCTATCTGTCTTTTTATGTCAGCAGAAATAAAAGCTAAAGCCTTTGCAAATTCAGGACTTATAGCTGATTTAGGATTCAATTTTCTTTCAAATAGTTTATCAACAAGCTTTTTCTGAAGTGGTTTTAGCCCCTTCGTATTTCCCTTTGCTTTTATCGGCATATTTTCTCCCAAAAAAAATATTAATTCGGCTGTTAAATAATTTTAGTCAATTATTTAATTACCGATTTAATAAATGTATTAAAAAACTCCTCCAAATTTTGAGGAGTTTCATTAATTAGTCGTTAATGAGATTATTGCTTAATTTTTGGGCTTTAGTACATATTTTGCAAGTCTCTGTCTTAATCCATTGAAATCAGTATAACCAGACCACTGTTCTTTTTTCTGACCATCTTCAAATATCATCAAAGTAGGAATTGAGCTTATACCAAATTTGTCAGAAACAGCATTTGATTCATCTACATTCACTTTAACTATTTTAACATTCTTCATGAGACGGTCTCTTGAAAGTTGTTCAAGAACAGGAGCTTGTTTTTGACAAGGACCACACCAACTAGCCCAAAAATCAACAAGAACAATGCCCTTTGCATTCAAAACTTCATAATCGAAAGAAGAATCATTAGCATGTTTTACATCAGCAGAACTAATTCCAAACATAAAAACAGAAACCAAACAAGCTAACAAAATTAGGCTAAGTTTCTTTAACATTTATCTTTCCTCCATTTTAAATAATCTTATTTGCAATATTTTGAAAGTTTTGTTTTTAATGTATTTAAATCAGTATAACCAGACCATTGTTCTTCTATTTCACCATCTTTTACAATCATCAAAGTAGGAATAGATTTTATTCCAGCCTCATAAGAGACCTTTTTAGCTTTGTCAACATCAACTTTGACAATCTTTACATTTTGGGTCACTTTTGAAAGTTGTTCAAGAACTGGTCCTTGTTTTTGGCAAGGTCCACACCAAGTAGCCCAAAAATCAACAAGAACAACACCTTTGGAATTTAGAACTTCCTTTTCAAAATTACTGTCATCTACATGTTTTATATCAGCAAAACTTATTCCAAACATAAAAAATGAAATTAAACAGGCTAACAAAATCAAACTAACTTTTTTCAACATTTTTTTTATTTCCTTTCATCAAATTTGACATAAGGTTTCAGATATTGATTCAAATGAGGCGAATCAGTATAACCTATGTTTCTGTATAGAATTTCCCCATTGTAAAAAAGAATATGAGTTGGATCATTTTCTATTCTGTATTTTTCAATAAAAAATGGTTCTTCTTCAACATTAATTTTTACTATTTTAATTTTATTTCCAATTTCTCTATCGTTTTTAAAAATTTCCAATGCATCAACTTGACTTTTACACCAATGACATTTGGGTTCGTAAAAAACTACAAAAACATATTTATCTTTTACATTTAAAACTTCATCTTCAAAATTAGAACCATATCCAATAACTACATCATTTTTCAATAAAGGCTCTTCTTCAACCTTTTTAAAACAACCAAAATTTAGAAAGACAAAAGTAAGCAACAATGAAAACAGAAATATTTTTTTAAACATATTTTATTTATTACCTTTTTTATAATAATTATACCACATTCTTTGACATACTCCCCATAAATGAATTTAGGGGATTCTGGGATATTAACGAACCTTGCCTCCATTTTAAATTAGAGGTCTTATGAGTTCTCTCCACAATGGTTGATGCC
>JBGUKW010000003.1:0-12183 GCA_045114665.1 Candidatus Xenobia bacterium
GTTACAACAGAGATTAGCAGGAAGTGGATTGGGTTTAAGCTATGAATTAGTTTCAAGGGATATGAGCCAAAGCAATTATTCTTCTGCAAGACAAGGATTGCAAGAAGACAAAATGACCTTCTATGATTGGCGAAATTGGCTAAAGGCTCACTTTTTGGATAAGTTATTGATATGGTTTACCGAAGCCCTGTTTATTGACTACAAGAAAGAAGAGAGCAACTGGTTCTTTAGTGGTTGGAGTTGGATCGACCCACAAAAAGAAGTTGAGGCAAATTCAAAGGCACTTGATAGCGGACAGACCACTTTAGCGGAGTTATGTGCAGAGAGTGGGAAAGACTGGAAAGATGTAATAGATCAGCGTGCAAAAGAGATTGAGTATTGCAAGTCAAAGGGTATCTATTTAGATGTATCAACAAATGTTGATTATATGGAAGTACAGGCTGATCAGGTTAAGAATAGCAATACAAAGCAAGGCAAACAAAATAATGATAGTAAATAAAGAAGATTCCGATGCATTATTTCATTGTATTGAATTTGAAAAAAAAAGGTCTAATATAGAAAAAGTCTTATCTGCTTTACAAGAGATGAGATTAATACATATTAATCAATATTTAAATAATGAGGCTTATATTTGGTTTAAAGGCGATTTTGAAACAATCAAAAAGCAATCAAATATAATATTAAAAGTATTTAAACTATATAAAGTTGATAGGTTACAAGATTTATTTACTTTTTATAGGCTTAAATTTAATAAATTCAGTAGCAATTATAACCATACAAAATATAATGGTTTATATAAAATACGAATCTCCGATGCAATTTATGACGGAGAAAGAACTTTAGATGATTTTAGATGTATATTACCTGATTAAAAAGGAAAAAGAAAAATGAACACCACAGAGACATATTATAGAGAGGCTATCATAGAAGCCTCTGAAAAGGAAGAAGGAAGCCGTACCTTTCGGATTTCCTTTAGTTCAGAAACTCCTATTGTTCGTGCTGGTGCTTATGAGGTATTAAGACATGAGGATAATGCAGTTGACTTAACAAGACTTAATAGTATAGGCACACTTTTATTTAACCACAATCCAGACAAGCCCATTGGGAAAGTAGAATGGGCAAGGATTGAGGACAAAAGAGGAGTTGCTGAAGTAACATTTGATTCAGATACCGACAGTGAGAACATTTACCAAAAGGTTAAAAGCGGTTCATTGCGTGGTATCTCTATTGGTTATCGTGTTGAAGAGTGGGGGAAAACGAAAGGCGGAAAAGGTGAAATGGATACTTACACCGCTGAACGGTGGACACCGCTTGAGATTTCTATAGTATCTGTACCCGCTGACCCTACAGTCGGAGTGAATAGAAGTTTAAAAGGAGAAGTAGAAAATATGGAAGGAAAAACTTTTACCGAAGCTGACATTAACAATGTTAGGGCGGAAATGCAGGCACAGCTTGAAGCTGAGCAGACAAGATGTGCTGAAATTCTTAAATTAAGAAGTAAATACAATATTGAAAACGATGTCTGTGATAAATGGATTACAGACAAAAGAAGCGTTCAAGAAGTCAAAGATGATATTCTTGAAAGAATGGCAAAAGATAATAGACCACCACAGACAATAAAAGGCACTGTTGAAATTACAAGAGATGAAACAGATTCTTTTATAACAAGAGCTTCGGAGTATTTGAGCGGAAGAACAATAAAAGAAGCTAACAGATATGATGATATGCAGAATATGTCAATCTTAAATGCCTGCCGTCAGCTTTTATATTTCAAGGGTACAAACTATAAAGAGTTAATGAATATGGATAACTCAGACCTTCTTAGAACAGCAGTCAAGGGTTCAAGTGGTTTTGTTTCTCTTGTTGATAATGTAGCGAATAAATCCCTTTCAACTTGGCAAGAGGCAGGAGTTACTTACCCACATATTACCTCTTCAAGAATTGTCAAAGATTTTAGACCTGTTTCAGATTATACACTTTCAGCATTCAGTGGTGTTGAAGAAGTAACCGAAGGTGAAAATTTAACATACGATGTCTTCACAGATGAAGGCAAAAGTTTTGGAGTTAAACTCTTTAGAAGAGGATTCTTACTCACAGAACAAATGATGATTAATGATGACATAGGTATTTTGAATGATATGAGCCGTAAAGCATCAGAGGCCGCATATAGAACATTAAATAAAGCTGTTTATTCCGTTCTTTTCAGTGCAGAAAATATCTATGACGGCAAAACCCTCTTCCATGCTGACCACGCTAATAGTGCAGGCACAGCAAGTAAAGTTAGTATAAAATCACTTGCTGAAGCAGAAAAAGCAATGAGAAAACAAAAAGATATTAGCGGTCAAGCTATACTTGACATAAGACCTTCAATTCTTATTTGTGATCCGTATGTTGGAGTATTTGCAGGACAGTTAATCGGTTCAGCTGTTGACCCTGCTTATAATAATGCCGTTCCTAACCCAATGAAGGGTAAATACGAAATAGTAACAGACCCAATCCTTGGTGATTTCAGCGGTACAAGTGAGCAAAACTGGTTCTTAATGGCAAGACCTTCTGTTTCTCCTGTGATTAAAATTCATCATTTGTCTAAATATTCAAGACCGACATTGACAAGTACAACAGACCTTGAAAACCTCACAATCAAATATCAGTTAACATTTAGCTTCTCTGTAAATGTTGTAGATTATAGAGGCATTTACAAAAATGCTGGTGTTGCTTTAAGCAATTACTAAGGAGGTGAAAGAGAATGGCTACTGTAAAAATTCAATATCCGGGTAACGGATTTAATCCACATTTTGTAAACGATACTGGAGCAACCTGTCCACAATTAGAGCCTATATTCAAGAATAATCTTGTAATGATTCCTATTCGTGATATTCCAAATGGTGATACAGGTGCTGTAGATATAAGCGGTGCTTATGAGTTTGAAGCTGATGCAAATACTTATCAAATAGGCTCACTTGTCTATTATAGTACAGTAACAGGTACAGTAAACCAGACGGCAACAAATCATTTAGTCGGCATGGTTCTTAGAAAAAGAACAGTAGGTACAAAACATTTTGTAACTGTTCAAATAAATAATCTTGGCGTTTATGTTCCTGCGGAGTAGCCTATGTCTTTTGGAGATAAATTTAAAAAACTCCTAAAAAAAGATGCGACAAAGATAATCAAAAAGAGTGGGCTTTGGGAGCCGACAGAAATAAGGCGTTGTTCTGATAATGTAACGGCTAAAATTACCTGTGCAATAACACAGGATTTAGATGAAATGCTTTTGGAAAACTACAGAACCTTTGAAGTCGAAGGTGCTTTAGGTTTATATCTCAATAGCATTAATATGAATGTTTTAGTCGAGGATTGGGATAACGCCTTTGTTCATCCTCCTATTGCTAAACAAGAATATATAATTAACGGACAGATTTATGAAATCCGAAAGGCATTTAATCATTTAGGGGTTTTTTATCAAATTAATTTCAGTTCATTAGGGACTTAAAGATTATGATTAAGATTAAAGTTGATACAAAAGGCGTTGCAAGAATTATAGGTGAAATACAAGACCAATTCAAGAAGATGGGAAAATTAGCTATGGAAAAAACAACTGATGAAGTAAAGAAAATAGCTAAAGAATCTATTAGAGATGTTTATGAGTTGGATGAAAGTGTTTTTAATATTCCTGCTTATTATGAAGAGAATATTGAAATAGATGATGATTCAGCAACTATAAGCATAATGGGTGAAGAGATACCACTTGAAGAGGGTTTTTATTTAGAAGGCCCAGAACATACACAAAAAGGCGACCCAGTTTATTATAGAATTAGAAGAGGAATTACAGAAAAATTTCCTTCTTATGGTTTTATAGGACATACAACGGCTTATAAAAGAAGAACTTCAAAATCCAGTCCTTATGTAAGATATGGCACTCCTTCTATTCCAGATATGATAGGCAATCAATCAACTCGTTTTCTTATATCTCTTGGTGAAGAATTTGAAAAACATTTAAATGAAAGCATAGGGTAGGAAACGATGTCAAATAGTATTTCAAAAATAATTGATGGATATAACCCTCTTGATTTTGAAAAACGGCTTGCTTCTTTTTTACGGTCTTTATTTGAAAATCTTACTATTCAAGACCCGGTAGATAAGAATAATAAAATGAAAATCAATATATATGAAAGTGAGTTTCCAGAAAGAGATGTAACAAAATTAAATAAACTATCTCCTTATTGTTTAGCTCAATTTGTAAAAGAAACATATTCTGAAGAGGGCTGTGTTTTTTTAGGCCGTGTTATAATTTCAACTTATGGTCAGAACACTTCTATAAATAGGCAGGATAATCAAGTTATAGGTTCTCATATCGTCAATAAACTAATAACGAATCCTAACGGAGCTTTGAATCCGTTTAGGATTCTTGTTAAAGGCAAATATAAAATCACTTATGAACTCGTAGAGCAACAGCCTACGAGTTTATTTGTTTTTGGTTTCGTCCAATTTTATTGTTTAGCATTTACTGCTATGAACAATGCGTTAGAAGAGTTTGCAAAATTACTCGGAGGTAATTAATGTATATGTACCTTGGTGTTACACTTATAAAGCAAGGTCTTCGTCACGGAGATACATTTTTGGAATTTCCAAAACATATAACAGATAAGGATATTTTAGACCTTATCATTCCTATAGAAAAATTACAAGTGGCACAAAAGGAAATGAAAAATCCTGCTTCTTTGTACTCAATAAAAATTCAAAGATTAATCAAAAAAAGGAGAGATTAGAAAATGCCTAATTTCAAACATGGTATTTACTACACTGAAGCAACTACTGAAACTGCTCCAGATGTACAGTATGGGCAGATTCCAGTATATATAGGTTTAGCTCCAATCAATTTGGCAACAAACCCTGCAGAAGCGAACAAACCTGTTCTTATTAGTTCATTAAGTGAATTTAAAGACAAATTCGGTTATGTCGAAGATTTTACATATACACTCTGTGAGGCCGCCTGCTATCACTTCAAAAAAGCAAATATAGCTCCTATCGTTTGTATAAATATTCTTGATTCTTCAACTTTTGTTTCTGCTAATCAATCAGCAATAGTCAAAAAAGACGGCTCTGTTTTTACAATGAATGTAAAGGGTGTGCTTAAAGATTCTGTTACTGTAAAGGGAATTACAGGTTATACAGACGGAGATGAAACAACCAAAATTCAATTAGTTGAAGCTACTGAATTAAATGCAAATGCAAGTGTAGGAAAATTTATTTATCAAGGTTATGCTATTGTTGATTCCGCCACAACAGGATATGAAGAGGTCGTTAATACAACTCCTTCAGATGGTGAAATATCATTAGCAGATGCACAGGCAAAAAATCCAAATGCAACTGTTGGCGATTTTATTGCCATTGAACAAAGTTATTTGCTTTCTAATACTTCGGTAACTGGAGCAAAAGAGATTATAGCAAATTATACTTCTTTAGTTGCAAGTGATTATATATTATCTTTTGATTCAGACGGAAATCTTATTATAACTCCTGAATCAAATGGAAATATTACAAGCTCAATGAATGCTTTACATGTTAGTTTCTCAAAAATCAATCCTTCAGCTGTAACATCAAGCCATATAATCGGTTCTGTAAGTCCTACAACTGGAATCAGAACAGGCCTACAAGCTATAGATTATGTCTATGGTGAAATCTCCCAGCCACCGGGAATGATTGTAGCACCGGGTTTTAGTCATATTCCAATGGTTGCACAAGCATTAATAGAAAAATCAAAGGAAATTTCAGGTTCATTTCCTGCTCTTGTAATTGCCGATATTGATTCATCAGCCGATGGTTCTCCTTATTTTTCTGGTGTAAAGGCTTGGAAAGATAATAACGGTTATAGTCATAACGATTTAGTCGCATGCTATCCTATGGCTAAAGTCGGTGATTTAACATTCCACATGTCAACTGTAGTAGCAGCAACAAAACAGGGAACTCTTTCTCTTGAATCAGCTTATGGTACACCATGTGAAAGCCCTTCAAATAAAAAGACCGCTATAACAAGCCTTGTCAATATGAAAGGTGAAAACATTATTATTGATAATGTAACGGCTAACACATTGAATGAGGCGGGTATTGTAACTGCATTGAAGGTTGGCTTAGACATAGTAGTTTGGGGAAATCATACAACTGTATTTCCTGAAAGTACAGACCCAAAAGATATATGGATAAGTACACGCTCACTCTTCCATTATATAATTTCTATTATAATAATGACATATTGGAAAAAGATTGATGAAAGGTCAACTCCTTCAAATGTTCAGAGTGTAGAGGATGCAATCAATAACTGGTTAACCAGTTTGGCTGCAAAGGAAATTTTACAAGATGGTTCTTGTAAGTTGAATGGCACAACAGACAATACTGTAAATTATGACCTTAACTGGTTTGACTTTAAGCCAATGCAGGCTTTGAATTTCAATTCTTATTTCAAATCCAGTGTAGAAGCAGCATAAAAAAAACAAGAGGTAGTTGAATTTTTCAGCTACCTCTTTTGATTTTTTAAAAGGAGATTAAATATGAACACTTTAGCTGAAGCAACCGCTTACTATAAAGTATATAATGCTGATGGCTCCCAGTTTTATGGAGAAACAAGTTTTGAATTTCCTGAACTCAAAAAAGCCACGGTGGAATTAAAAGGGAGTGGAATTATAGGAAAAATAGACGCTCCTATCGAGTTAGCACTTGAACCAATATCAGCTTCTCTTAACTTCAGAACTCTTCAACAGAATATGATAAAATTTTTAGATGCAGGTAAAAAGAGTTTTACTTGTGTTTTGTTAACGCAGGAAACAGATGTCGCAACTCTTGCTCCAGTTTACAAAGGTTGGAAAGTTCTTTTAGAAGGTAAATCAAAATCTGTTGAACTCGGCAAGGCTGAGGCTGGTGAATCTTCTGATTCTAAATGCGAATTAGAAGTTTATCACATCAAAATTTGGCAGGATGGTCAAGAAATACTTGACATCAATAAACTCGGTGGAGTGTATAAAATTCTTGGTGTAGATTACATGCAAGCCATTAATCAAGGATTAGGAAATGGCACGAATGTCGATCTTAGTTTTGCCAGTAATGCACAAGCAGCAGTTCTAAATCAACTTCAGATTGGAATGACTTCCCCAACCACTTCACTTTCTGCAATAGTAAACAGTTTATAAACAAAATAGCCCCACCTTATCTCTAAAGTGGGGCTTTAAACTTGAAGGAGATTATATGTTATTTACATTTTCAAAACCATTCCAAAAGACTATGAATAGCGACCCTGTTAAACAAATAGATATAGACTTTGATAAATTGACTGCTAAGGATTATATTGATTCTTTTTCTAATCAGGACGGTAATGAATTAGAATTAATCGCTTATGGTAAGTTGGGATTTTTGCAGGCTAAAAATTTGATAGCAAAAGCTATCGGTTGTATACCAGAAATGCTGGAAGAAATGTCTTTAGAAGATTACAGGGAAATTGAGAAAGAGACCTTTGCTTGGTTTTTTGCAAGTATTAATCAGCCAAAAGATGTTGAGATGTTAGATTTTTCAACAATGTCTGTGAAAACATATTTAGCTATTAGATCAAGAAATTCTATTCAAGAAACAACTATTGGCACAATGGCAGGGGCAAAAACAAGAGAAATGCTAATTTCCTTTATGACAAAAAAGAAAACAGATGAATTAGAGGCAATGACTATAAAAGATTACTTGTTACTTGACATACAATGTGCAAGTTTTTTTTCAACACTGGGCTAAGCAATGTAAACAAATTAAGGGAGAATTTATTAGCAATGTGCTATTATTCTCCCCTTACAACTTGGCTTGATATGACTATGAATGAATTATTTGAATGGATACGAGCAATAAATAAATCTACAAAGAAAAAGAGATAGAGAGATGGCAAAAGTAATAACTGTAAAATTAGGTTTAGATGCCGATGAGGCGTTGGGTATTTTAGGAGGGGTAAATAAACAACTACGAGCAGCTTTTAATGTCCCTACTACTCAGTTAAATGTTGTTAGAGGTTTATTTAAAAATATCCAAGATAGTGCTACATATACAAAAAAACAATTTGATAGCCTTGTTAACAAAACTTCAAGTCTTTTAGGACAAAGTGTTTTATCTTCACCTAAACAAGTTAATAGAGGTTTATTAAATACAACATTATCTAATATAAAAAAGGATTTTAATGATACAAATACTAAAATTGCTGATGAAATAGACAAAATTTTAAACACTCCTCCTGCTTCTATAAAAAAGCAACAACAGGCTTTGTTACAAGATTGGCAAACAGCATTATATAGTTCACCTGATAAATATGTGCCAGTTCCAAAAGGATTAAATTTAAATAATGTTAGTTGGGCTAATAATATAAACCCTTTAGTAGGTCAAGCTAATAAATATAGAATAACAGAGACTACTTTAAACAGTCTTTTAGATATAGATAACAAATTATTTAAAAGCGGGGGCAAATTTGAACTTCCTTATTTAGATAAAAAACAAACAGAACATTATTATAATTCTTTAACAAGAAAAGATAGTGGTGTTTTTAAAATCCTTGACGATGAATATGATAGATTGAGAAATAGTCAAGCCTATAACAAAAGGAATGTCGATGCCTATCTTGCTTCTTCAAACGCTGAATTATCTTATATTCAAGAGTATTTAACAGCTCGTGGTATAAGTGGATTAGATATAACTCGTTCTACGGATGAGGAATTTAAAGCTGCAAAATTAGCAGCAGGACTAACAGATACTGCTGATACTGCTGATATTGATGAACTTTTTAAGCGTGCAACAACCACAAGAGAACGACAAAACACTTTAAATAATGTCTTAAAAAATGTTCGTAATGCCAAAAATAATGAACTCATAAAAGATTTAAGGCAATATGGGAGTTATGTAAATAAAACAGCGATAACAGATAAAGCAGATAACATAGAGCAATACAGAAATAATTTATTAAATATACATAGCACTAAATCAGCTATCCTTGATGAATTAAACAGTTCTTATAAATTAGGTCTTTCAAATAATTATACTGATGAACAATTTAAACGAGCAGTAGAAGAATATAAACAAAGAGATGATCACATTGATAACAACGCAACTAAAAGACTTAATCAGCTTAACAGTGCTTATACACACGCAAGAAGAATAGAAAATCAAACTACATCAGCCCTTCAACAAAGTGAAGAATTGGTTGAAAATAATCTTATAGCTCGAAACATAGAAAACATAAATACAAGATTTTCTAATTTAGATCAAGATTTTTTAAAATTAAAAAATAATAAAGAATGGCAAAGAGTAACTAAAAAAGGTTTTTTTTCAAATCCTAAAATTGTTGATGATATTTTTAAAGCTGATTTAACTAATTTACAGAAACAACAAGATATAAAACTCAAAGAACTTTCAGACTTAGCAAAAAGTAAATATGGGATAAACCTCCATGGTGATTATTCTTCAGTGAACTTTAAAAATGCAGCTATTCAAGCTATGAATAATTTAGCTGAAGCTGGTACCCCTTGGAGTGCAGAAGCGAAGAGAAATGTATTAGATATAGGAAGAAGCATTGAGGAAACTAATAAAGATAGAATAAGAGTAAATGACATTCTTACTGCGGATCAACAAGAGAGAGAAAGAGAAACAAGAGAAGGACAAGAAAGACAGCGGACAATATCTAATTTGCAGGCTCTTTCTATGGCAGCCAACAGAATAGGAAGTGCAGGTTTTGCTGTTGCAAATTATGGATATGGAGATGTTAAAGAATATGTAAAATACCAGTCCTCAGTGGTCGGTATTGCAAAACTTCTTCCTGCTCTTAGAGATAAAAATACTCTTATTGTTAATGATAAATTTAAAGATTTTAGAGAAGGCTTACTTAAACTAACAGAGCGTTTACCTTCGAGTGGTGTTGAGTTAGCACATTCTGCTGAAGTAGCAGCACGCTTAGGAGTAACAGACCCAAAAAGAATTCTTGATATGGTTGATTTATCAGCTAAATTAGGTGCTACTTTTGGAATGAATCCTGATGATGTTACCAATCAAATTGTTAAAATTGCAAATGCCAAAGGTTATGATTTTTCTGATCCGAACATAAAACAAAAAATTCTTGATAATGTAGCAGACCCTATAAACTATCTTGATGACCATACTGCTGCAAGTGGTAGAGAAATTTTGAACTTTACCAAAAAGTCTGCCTCTATAGGTGAACAAGTTGGAATGAGTACAAAGGATGTTGCTGCTTTTGGTGCTACTTTAATTTCACTTGGTATTACTTCAGATTCTGCAGCAACTGCCTTTAAGAATCTTATTACAGTTATGCAAACTGGGGCAAGAAACCAAAAGAAAGGGAAAGAGTATCTCGAAAAAGCAGGATTTACACAGCAAGAATTAATGGAGGGAATAAAAAAGGCTCCTACTGCTACTGCTTTAAAATTCTTGCAACAATTAAATAAACTTAAAACAGGAAAAGCAGGAGAAGATGCGGCCTCCATAGCTCGTTTTGGTTTTGGTCAAATGTCTTTACCCGGTATTCTTGCACTTGTTAATAATCCAGATAGATTGAAACAATATATTGAGATGGCAAATTCGGGAGCCAAAAATTGGACAGAAATTGAGTATAAGGCAAAAGAAGTTAATGACCCTGCGATCCGTTTTGCTACAATGCAAAATAAATATAAAGAGCTACAAATAACACTCGGCGAAACTCTTATGCCACTTGCTGATGATTTAATAAATACTTTAAAGGGGTTATCAAATGCAACAATTCCTCTTGTAAAAGATAATAAAGGACTAATAAAAACTACTGCTAAACTTGCGATAGGAACAGGATTATTAGGGAAAGTAACTGGTTATGCAGCCGATGCAACTATAGTTTGGCACAATTTAAACATGAGTAGAACCTTAGGAAATTTTGGAAGATTTTTAATGTCCACTGGAGCACCTCTGGGGATAGGTGGGGCTTCAACGACTATGTTAGGAAGTATTTTAGGAGTTCTTCTTGCAGGTGGTTTAGGGGCGTGGTTAGGAACTACAGTAAGAAATAAATGGGGTTGGTTTAACACTGATAAAAGAGTAGATAGAGAAAACAAAGAAGAGGATAACGCACGCAATAAAGCAAGGGGCGATATAAAGACTGCTGTTAGAAGGAATAGAGGCGAACATGGTGATGTCTTTAAAACAAAAAGAAGAGATACACAAATAAATAAATTCAATAAGTTACAAAAACGCCTTTATGATTTGAAACTTACAGAAGGTTATTTTGAAATAAATAGAAATCCAAATAATCAAAAACTATTTTTTAAAGAATTTGGAAAAACAACAAAACTCACAAAAGAACAAATAGCTTTATTGGAAGAAATACAAAGACTTGATTTACAGGTTAATACCGAAAGAAAACGCCACAATATAGCTCCTAAAGGTATATTGAGAGAAACAAAATATGGTCGTAAAATTGTAGTTGACCCTTCAACTGGAAAGAGATTACCTGTATCAAAAGGTAATTTAACGGATTATAATAATTATGTAAAAGAAGTAGAAAGAGTTAGAAATGTTCGTGTAGAAAAAGCCTCGAAAACTTGGCAGGCAAAAGAGGATTTAAAAAATGCAAAAAGTGCTTATGATTATGTACAAGCTAAAAAAGAGTTAATAAGTGCGGAAAAAGAAGAAAGATATACTAAAGAATATGAAAAAAAGTTGTTAAATGAGTATGGTAAACAGATAAACTGGGAAGAGCCTGATGCTTATAAAAAATATTTAGCGTATAGAGCAGAGCAGGCAGCGAAAACACCCGAACAACTTAAAGAAGACGAAAGAAAAAAAAGGCAAGAAGATTATTTAAATACTGTAAAACAACTTGGTTTTAAAAATGTAGAAGAATATGAATTATCGCAACAACAAAATAAGGTTGATTATTTAACAAAACAATATCAAGCGTTAAAAGATTTAGCAGGCGAAGGTTCAGACCCTAATTTCAAAGACCTAAATGCTTATTATAATAAAAATATAAACCCTTATGGTTATTATGGCATAGAGGAAGTAGGAAAACAACTTGATCAAGCTAAACAAAAATTACAAGAACTTCAAAATTTAGCTAATAATATTAAAGCACCTGATTTTTTTAAAACCATGGAAGATTCTTTTATTAAAAGTGTTTTGAAAGATACTCTT
>JBGUKW010000004.1:0-2374 GCA_045114665.1 Candidatus Xenobia bacterium
AAAATTAAGGGTTACTTTAGTTCCTGATGATACGATGAAGCTTGTACAGAAATACATTGATTCTCATTACCTTACAGAAAATGAATTCATTTTCCAAAGAGATGATGGAAGACCTCTTCGCCAGGAATATCTTGAATCTGTATTTCATCGGGTAATTGAAAGAGCCGGAATTGATATTGCAGATAGAAAACTGTGCCCTCATTCATTCAGATTTACATATGTAACTAGAATGAGAAGGAATCTGGATGCAGAAACTGTTCAGAAGATGGTTGGTCATAGTTCTGTCGAAATGACAGAATATTACACAAGAGCTGCAATTCCTGAAATGGTTGAAGGTTTGAATCCTGCACGACAGGCTGTGAATATGTTGTTTAAGGAAGCGTGATGCTTCTTCAGATATTTATTTCTATACTTTTCGATTTTATAGGAGTATATTGTAATTATGGGTAAGAAGGATATAGCAGAAAAGAATCTCGAAGCATGGAATGATGTTTTTGCAGATATCGTAAATGTTCTTCTGTTCAAAGGCAAAAGGCTCATGAAAGAGAAAGACCTCGAGGCAGATACAAAGGACAGTATGATTAAAGCAGATGGTGAACTTCATGAACAGGAAAGAGATGTTTCAAAGTTCTGGAAAAATGGAGAAATAAGAATCTCTATTTTAGGTTTTGAAAATCAGACTGTACAAGACTACAATATGCCGCTTCGTGTAATCAGTTATGATGGAGCAAGTTATAAGCAGGAATTGTTAGATACAAATCTGAAACAAAAGTATCCTGTTGCAACTTTAGTATTGTATTTTGGAATAAAGTCAAAATGGACCGCTCCAAAGAAGCTGCGAGATTGCTTTAAGATTCCAGAAGAATTAAAACCATTTGTAAGTGATTACAAAATTAATGTATTCAATATAGCCTGGTTAAGTGATGAACAAATTAATATGTTCAAGAGTGATTTCAAGTTTGTTGCTAAGTATTTTCAGACTAAAAGAAAGAATAAGAAATATATACCAACAACAGAGGAAATAGAACATGTTGATTCATTACTTAAAATGTTTATTGCATTAACAGGTGACAAACATTTTGAATCGCTTTATAATGAAGGTAACTTAAAGAATAAGAAAGGAGGTGTTACTATGTGCGATATTGTTCAGGGATTTGTAGATGAAGGAAGAGAAAAAGAAAGAGAAGAACTTATCAGAAAAATGCTTGATGCCAATTTGGTAACTCCAGAGCAGATAGCAAACCTTCTTAATATTTCTGTAGCTGAAGTTAAAAAGATTGCCAAAAAGGTACCTGTAGAGGCATAACGCTCTCAGGTTTTCTAACATAGTTAATTTTATAAGAAGACGGATTACAAATAATGTATTCCGTCTTTTTTGTATAACAAAACAAGTATAGAAATATGAGTGAATTTTTTGATGAATTAATAACAGGTTTGAATGAAGCTGTAACTATTGAACGTGGTGAATTAAATGGTCGTATAACAGTTACTGATAGTATTGTTCAGGGATTTATAAATGAAGGAAGAAATGAAGTCATCCAAAAAGTTCTGGAATCAAAATATGTAACTCCAGAGCAAATAACGGATATCCTTAATATACCTGTAACTGATGTAATGAAGATTGCGAAGAATCGGGCCAAAAGTACAAAATAAAGGAACGAAAAACAAAACTGGGCCAAAAGTACAAAATCATTGGAATATGTAGTGATGTCTAGATTTAAGTCAAATTAAGCTTATAAAAGCTTGTTTTTGCATATATTAATATCGTTTAATTGCCTTTTTTAACAGCCAAAAATACAAAAAACGGGCCAAAAGTACAAAATATTATTCAATTTCGGGCCAAAAGTACAAAATCTTTTTTTGTAATTAAACAAAAGTACAGAAGCCGAAAAAAAACGGGACAAAAGTACAAAATGCTGTTATCGAAGAAATGAGCCTTTGTGACATAATTCAATCTTCTTATTTATAATCCTAGTTGCTAGAAAACCAATCAGATAAGCACTGACATAGTTCTTCTTCTGAATACTTTTTTTCGTCAGTAAAAAGATTTAGTTTAAAGTTGTTTTGTTTATCGTAGGAGATTTCATTACCCATTATATATTTTCTACAATCACTGTTAGATAAAATATAATAATCCTTAAAATTACTATCGCAAAAAATCCAACGTGTGTATTTTTCAAAATAAGCTGGACGTGTTTTAAGAATTTCTGGTTGGAAAGTTATTTTTCCTTTTGATCCAAAACCAATACGATTATTTGAAATAGAGAAATGCTTTATTTCAATAAAGAATGCTCATGTACGGTAAAGTATCACAAGAAAATTATGTCGAATTGACAGCCGCCTCCGCTATACCGAATAAGGAAATAAAGAGTCC
>JBGUKW010000005.1:0-19650 GCA_045114665.1 Candidatus Xenobia bacterium
TGCCAAATATGCAGGGTATGCCAAATATGCAGGGTATGTCCAATATGCAGGGTATGCCAAATATGCAAAGTATGCCAAATATGCAGGGTATGCCAAATATGCAGGGTATGCCAAATATGCAGGGTATGCCCAATATGCAAAGTATGCCTGATATGCAGGGTATGCCCAATATGCAGGGTATGCCTAATATGCAAAACAAAGCAAATAATATACAAAGAAGATTATCAGCTGATATAGAGACAATAAAAGCCGAAAACAAAAAAATAAAAAAACTCATTGATGTTTTAGAAGAAAGATTTATACAAGGAGAAATAAGCGAAGACACATACAAAGAATTAAAAGAAAAATACGAAAAAAAGCAAATTTCAATAAAAAATATAAAATAAAAATAGGGTGTATCGGTAAAATCAAAGAAAAATTTACCAATACCCCTAATTTTTTCACAAAACCTTAAAGAACAGCATCAAATTTAAAAGGAATAATAGGAGCAACATCGACTGATTTTACTTCAAGTATTGCCTCACTTCCTCTGTATTGTACAGGAGGAAAAGTCAATCCTCTCAAAACTTTTCCAAATTTTTCACTCCAATGTGAACTTTTATCAATAGGTTGATAAGAATATCCCTCTTTATCAATAAGCCTTACATCTCTTAGTCTAATATAATTTATATTTCCTGTTGTTATATCCATGTGGTGATTTAAAATAATATATTCTGGATCATAGTGAATTTCATCAACATAAAGATTTCCATTTGCTGAAACAAACATTGAATTAAGAGAAAATGGTTTTTCTTGACAATAATCAATATCTCTTATTTCAAGTGGAAATTTCCAAGGTTCAGGAAGAATTACATTAAACAGTTCATCTACATGGATTTCGAGATTCTGAGGCTCTTCCACACTGTCACAAAAATAATAAAATCGAGTGTTAAAAATTCCCCAAGGTCCAGAACCAGTGGTTGGATATACATAACCATTTGATTTACTCTCTAAAGTAATCTTAAAGAACATCGGTCTAAACATGGCTATATCTTCAACCTGCATATTTTGTGCAAATTCTTCTGGAGTCTCTGAATTTAAAACAGAATCAACGAAAGAGTAATGCCACTCTTGCAACTGTTCAGGTGTCATCTGTTTATTAAAAGAATCACAGAAAAGTTGACAACCTGCAAGCCCACATCTTATCCTCGATATTTTCAATTCTTGATTGAGAAGAGGAATAGAAATATAGCAAGGATATTCTTTACAATAATAACTTCTATGAGAAAAATCAGTATGAATTGTAAATTGCCAATTTCCCTCACATTGCCAAAGAGGAGGAATTGCCTCTTTTTCTCTCTGCAGTTCTTCCCTCCAAGATTGCAATTTTTCAACTGCCTCAGGCGATGTATCAGGGTCTGTATCCCAAGGATCGTTTAAAGTATTTATTCTAACAAGAGGAGTCTGTCCAGGATTTACAATTTGTATTTCTTCAATAGTCAAGACAACAATTTTAGAAATATCATTCAAAGGCTCAAATTCCAAAAACATTGGAAATGGATCTTTTGACTCAATATTTTTTATTCCAATAAGTGAATAAGTTATATTGTTTTCATAGTCAACTAAAGAAGCTCTTGCTGGCATATATCCCTGTGGTATTTCCTCTATAACTTCAAATCCAACTATTGTTTTTACACTGTCAAAAATAATAGATTTAACAACAATTTGAATACCCAAATCCATTGCTGTTTGTTCTATAGGAATTAAAGCTCCCATAGACTGGGCTCTTTTTAAAACCGCAGTAAAAACTTGTTCTTGTTCCATATTCCCTCCCCTGTTTCTTTTCTTCCCTGTCTCTTTTTGTTGTTACTAGTTTATTCAAAAAAAATAAGTAAATAAAAAGTTGCTGAAAACTATCCAATATATGCCTGTTTGCAACTACTTTGTCATTGCGAGGCTTAGAAATAGTTAAAAACTCTAAGGAAAATAAAAAGTTATTTCTTGTCTGAATCTTCAACTTTCTTGTCTGAATCTTTAACTTTCTTGTCTGAATCTTCAACTTTCTTGTCTGAATCTTTAACTTTCTTGTCTGAATCTTCAACCTTCTTATCTGAATCTTCAACCTTCTTATCTGAATCTTCAACCTTCTTATCTGAATCTTCAACTTTCTTATCTGAATCTTCAACCTTCTTATCTGAATCTTCAACCTTCTTATCTGAATCTTCAACTTTCTTGTCTGAATCTTCAACCTTCTTATCTGAATCTTCAACTTTCTTGTCTGAATCTTCAACTTTCTTGTCTGAATCTTCAACCTTCTTGTCTGAATCTTCAACTTTCTTATCTGGGTCTTCAGGAATAGAAGAATCTATCTCATCTTTTGAAGAATCATCTTCTATATTTTCTGATTCAGCATTAGGGTCTTCTATTGTCAAAGGCTCTTCTTCCTTATCATTGTCAACCGTTCCAAATTTTGCAAGAGTATAATCAAGTTTTTGATTTGGAATAGATATTTTCAAAACTCTTCCACTATTTTGGCTTATATAAAATATCATTCCAATATTTGATTCACATTTAAAAGCATTCTCATCTTTTCCGTCTGCTTCAACTCTTTCAAAATTCTTGACTTCAAGTTCAACTTTTACTGTCTTTATATCTTCTGGCAAAAATACAGTAAACTTATATTTACCACCAAGTTCTAAACGAGGAATTTGACCAACTACCAATGCCCAAAAAGATAAAAATCTATTGTCAACCAAATATGTTCCTTTTGAATATGGAATATCTGCTTTCTTCTCATTTCCTTCTGAATCAACAGAAATTATTTTCTCAATATTTTTATCTGTAAATCTAAATTTTTGTGTTTTTAAATTATTTCCAATACCACTTGACAATTCACAAGAAAGAGGCAATGCTTTTATATCAAAAGATGAGTTTGTAGATGCATTAAAATCAACTCCTGCAACTTTCATCAACAATTTTGAAGAAAATAAATAAGATTCTCCCATTTCTCCAAAAACCATATCATATACTTTTGCTCTTTCCTTACCTATCAATTTATCGTTTACAGTTATATCATAAGTTCTTTCTTCTCCAACAGACCAATTCATATCTTTTTGATGGAATGGAACTTTTTTAGCTGGTTTTGGAAGAAAATCAACTTCAGAAACATCTATTGAAGAAATATCACCAAATTCATATAATCTAATTCTTGCAGGACTTACCCCTTCTTCACCCTTTGAAACATCAAAAGGAAGCCAACCACTATTTTCAATATACACTTCAACCCAACTACTTGGAACAAAATCTCCCTTATCAAATGCAATTCCAGATGATATTCTTGAAGGAATTCCAGCAGCTCTACAAAGAGCAACCATCAACATTGCTTTACTCTCATTGTTGCCAACATTTGTAACAAATGTCTGCAAAGCACTTGGGAGTGCTGAACCACTTTTTATATTTTCATTTACCCACTTACAAAGTCTTCCTGCTGCTGTTCTACAATCTCTTGACTTCCAAGTAACTTCTTGGGCTTTATTTAAAATAAAATCATTTTTTGACTCTATACCTGGCTGTTGTTCCAAATATTTATTTAAAGATGGATCAAGTTTAAAAGGAGGAAATCTATTTGGCTTATCTATTTTTACATCTGTTTTCTTTACAACAAAAGCTCCCTTTGCTGATAAATCAGAAGATTCTCCCTCAAATTTTTGAGAAAATCCCAAAACTTCGTAAGGCTCAGTATTTATTCCCCTACCATTTATTTCAGCATTCATTCTAACCATATTTAAACTCTTAGGGTCTTGAAAATAAACAGGTGAAATAAAACTCTTATTGATACCTAAATCAACTCCATTTGCTTTTTTCATTTTTTGAACAGCAGAAGAATTACTCAATTCAACAGATATTGAGCCACCATATTCTTTCATTCTAAAAATGTTTAAATTATCACATGAAGCCCAAATCTTTAAAAGTGGGACTCCATAGTAATCTTTCATTGTATATAAATAAGTCTTCTTTTTAGCACCATTTATATCAATTTCTTCCTGTTTTTCTCTTATAAATGAAACTGTACCCTCAGTTCTGAGAATCGGATCATATATATCAAATGTAGCTTCTTTTTGATCCTTACAAGCCTGTAATAAGATCTCATAATGCTCTATGAATGAATCGAAACGCCCCCATAAATTGGTCATGAAAAGATAACAGGATTTTTCTGTTTCATTTATATAACTTGTTCCCTGTTTTCCAGAAGCATTTTTCTGTGCAATAAGTCCATCTGAATATACTGTTTCTGATACAATTTCTGTATTTTGAACATTCTGTTGCATCAAAATATAAGTTGGTTTTAAAGTTTTGGAATTTACAGAAAAATCTGTCTGAAAAACAGATTCTGTAATATCTCCTATTCCTGCTCTTATTATTGACAGAGAACGATATTTTACAAAATCTTCACCAGCCAAGTGCATTTTACTTCCAACTTTATAAAGAGAATAACCTATTATTTTTCCATCTGACTTTATAAGATAATGTTTTTCCACACCAGGTTTAAAAACCGATTGAGTATAACCAAACTCAAAACTAAATAAAATACAAAAAAATAAAAATAATATTGAATAGATTTTATAATTAATTTTCATATTTAAAATTTTACGCTTTTATTAACTTTATGATTAAATAATTTATTTTATCATATAATATAGAAAAATATTTAACTGATTAATTAATAAAGCTCTCCAAAATAAAAATTTGACTATATATTTTTTCTCTGAAAACTAAAAAATTTCACTTTTATAACTTGAAATCCTTCAAAAATAAATGTTTAGCAAAAAAGCAGAACAAATTCACACTTTTTTATTTTACTCTAATTCTTGGATCGGCTATGCCATAAAATATATCTGCAGTTATATTTGCAAAAACTACTAAAAATGAACTTATCAAAATATCCCCCATCAAGAGTGTATAATCTCTATGAAAAACAGCTTCCATTCCAAGTCGTCCCATTCCTGGCCATGCAAAAATCTGTTCAACAATAAATGCACCTGCCAAAATTTCAGGAATTGAAAGTGCAACAACAGTTATAAATGGAAGAAGAGCATTTCTAAGGGCATGGACAGTCAAAACTCTCATATTTGTCAATCCTTTAGATTTTGCTGTTCTTATATAATCCTGACCTGTAACCTCAATAAGTGAAGCTCTTATATATCTATTCCAAGAGGCTAAATTTCTTACTGTCAAAACAAAAACAGGCAAAACAAGATGCCAAGAAATATCTTTTACAGAATTCCAAAATGAAGCATCAACAAGCATATTCATACCCATTGGTGGAAAAATCGGAATTTTTAAAGAAAATAACCATATTACCATCAATGCAAGCCAAAAGGGAGGCATAGAAAGCCCTAAAAAAGAAAAAAAGGTAAAAATATAATCAAAAGCAGAGTAAGGCTTTAATGCCGAATAAATTCCAAGTGGTAAGGCTATTATTATACTTAATAAATAGGATATTCCCATCAATAGCAGAGTTGCAGGAACCCTTTCCATGATTGAATCAAGTACAGGCCGCCCGTTTATCAAAGAATATCCAAGATCACCTTTAAAGATAAAATTTTTTAACCAAATTGCATATTGAATATGCAAAGGCTTATCAAGTCCCAAATTTGCTTTGATACGCTCTCTATCTTCAGGGCGTGTATTAGGACTTATAAACATTTTTGTAGGATCACCTGGAGCAAGTCTAACTATCAAAAATGTTATTATGGTTATAATTAAAATTAAAGGAACTGCTCCTGCAATTCTTTTTAAAACATACTTAAACATAATTTTCGTTTGCTTCTTTTAAATATTTATATGAAGTCGAAAGACTTACAGAAACAACATCTGTTTTTCCTATTACAGGCATAAAATTTGAATCACCAGACCATCTTGGAACAATATGCCAATGTAGATGACCAGCAACTCCTGCTCCTCCTGCGGTTCCAATATTCATTCCAATATTAAAGCCATTTGGATTATACAATTTTTTCAAAATAGAAATCTCTTTTTGTATCATAGAAGACATTTCTGTAAGCTCATTAGGTAATAATTCTTCAAAAGAAGAAGTATGCCTGTAAGGAGCAACCATCAAATGACCATTGTTATATGGAAAAAGATTCATGACACAAAAACAAGTCTCTCCCCTATCAAGAATTAAATTCTTTTCATCATCATTACTTTCTTTTAAACCACAGAAAAGACAATCCCATTTTTTATAACCTTCTGCAATCAAATCATGTGATCTCCAAGGAGCCCATATTTTTTCTAAATCATGTTCAAAATCCATAAAAAATAATCCCTTTCAAATATTTTTTTCTACAAAAATAAAAAGTTCCGAAATTTTATATATTTCGGAACCTCTGTTTAGTGGGCGCAAACGGATTCGAACCATTGACCCCTACGATGTCAACGTAGTGCTCTAACCATCTGAGCTATGCGCCCATTTAAAGGCGACGAGCGGAATCGAACCGCTGTACGCGATTTTGCAGACCGCTGCCTAAGCCACTCGACCACATCGCCATTTTTTAAACACAAAAAAACGAGTTTCATCTCGGACTAACCGAAAATTTCCACCCGTTGTCTAAAGCGGAAAACGGGATTCGGACCCGCGACCCTCGGCTTGGGAAGCCGATGCTCTACCGCTGAGCTATTTCCGCAGTTTTCTGCACTAACTTCCACTACCAAAGTTTTGTGTTATTTTAGTGGAGCTGAGGAGACTCGAACTCCTGACATCCTGCGTGCAAGGCAAGCGCTCTACCAACTGAGCTACAACCCCAATTTTCAAAGTTTAATTACTTTAATTTCAATGGGCCTTTGTGGACTCGAACCACAGACCTCACCCTTATCAGGGGTGCGCTCTAACCGCCTGAGCTAAAGGCCCCTGAGAAATTTTCTCATTTCCCTTTGACTTGACGAATTATATCACAAGTAAAATCAAATGTCAATAGTTTTTTTTATTTTTTTTTATTTTTTTTTAAAAAATATTATTTTAAATTCCAAAACAAATTTACTTATCAACTATTACTGCTCCAAATGGCATTAATGAAAGTTTGACAAGTTTTAAATATTGAAGTCCAAAAGGAATTCCAATTATACTACAAAACATAGTAATAGCCAATGATAAATTTGCAATTGCTAATGGAATTCCGCCAAAAATAATCCAAATAACATTTAAAAAAACTGAAACAGGACTAGCAATTGGGTATTCAATATCTTTTCCAAATGGAGCAAAAGACATTACTGCCAATTTAAAACACTGCTGACCATAAGGAATTCCAATTATTGTTATACACCACAAAACACCTGCCAAAAGCCAAGAAAGTCCTGAGGCAAATCCCCCTAAAATAAACCACAAAATATTCAAAATTAAATTCATATCTCTTTCCTGTTACTCAAAATGTGATTAAATATAATCACATCGAGAAATTGAAATCCTCACGGATATTTCTCACTGTTTCTTTCTTTTTTTGAAAGATGTCTATTCTTCATCACTTTTTTTATTCTCCTAAATTTATTTAGGAGCGAAATTTCCCCTTTTACATTCAAATCTTCAATAGTTATATAAGATGACTTGATTTTCACTATCTCAGCTATTGTTTTATTTATGTAATCAGTACGGATATTATCTAACCTATGATGAAGTTTTTGTACTTTCAGTTTTTGCTTTTGTATATTTTTTTTTGAGTAGATTTTCCTTTCTTTAGATTTTCATATTTACGAGATAAACATCGCTGTTTTCTCTTTAATTCTTTTTCTAATTTTTTTATTTTTTTGATTTATTTATATTTTTATAAGTTTCACCATTAGACACAGCTGCAAAATCGTTTAAAAAAAATGGTGCAAGAAAAAATATTCTCACACCATTTTTTCTATAATTTACAAAAAACTAATGTTTTTGATTGAAAGCAGAAAGACCTGCAAATACTGCTGAATCTCCAAGTTCTTCTTCGATTCTGAGAAGTTGGTTATATTTACAAATTCTGTCTGTTCTTGAAGCACTACCTGTTTTGATTTGTCCTGCATTCATTCCAACCACAATATCAGCGATTGTTGTATCTTCTGTTTCGCCAGATCTGTGTGAAACAACAGCAGTATATTTATTTCTCTTTGCAAGTTCGATTGCTTCGAGTGTCTCTGTAAGTGATCCAATCTGATTTACTTTAATAAGAATTGAGTTTGCAACGCCTTTTTCAATTCCCATTTTAAGTCTTTCTGTATTTGTAACAAAAAGATCATCACCGACTAACTGAATCTTGTCTCCGATTCTTTCTGTCATGAGTTTCCAGCCGTCCCAATCATCTTCTGCAAGACCGTCTTCAATAGAAACGATTGGATATTTTGCAATCCAAGATTCATAGAGATCGATAAGACCTTTTGAATCAAAGCTCTCATTAGAACTCTTTGTAAATACATATTTACCATCTTTAAAGAATTCAGATGAAGCGATATCAAGAGCAATAAAAGCATCTTTGCCTGGTTCATAACCAGCTTTTTTGATTGCTTCTACTATAAATTCAAGAGCTTCTTCATTTGATTTGAGGTTTGGAGCAAATCCACCTTCATCACCAACAGCTGTATTTAAGCCTTTTGATTTTAAAAGAGCTTTGAGGCTGTGGAATACTTCTGTTCCCATTCTGAGTGCCTCTGAAAAACTTCCTGCACCAGCTGGAACAATCATGAATTCCTGAATATCTGCATTATTATCAGCATGCTTTCCACCATTGAGAATGTTCATCATTGGAACTGGAAGTGTGCAAGCATTTACACCACCGATATATCTATAAAGTGGAAGATTACATTCTTCTGCCTGAGCTTTTGCTGCAGCTAGAGAAACTCCTAATATTGCATTGGCACCAAGTTTGCCTTTGTTTGGTGTGCCATCGAGATCAATCATGACATTGTCAAGGTCTCTTTGATATATAGCATCCATACCTGTAATTTCAGGAGCAATTATATCATTTACATTGTCAACAGCTTTATAAACTGATTTACCACAATATACAGCTTTGTCTCCATCTCTGAGTTCGACAGCTTCATGAACGCCAGTTGAAGCACCTGAAGGAACAGCAGCTCTTCCCATAACACCGCTTGAAAGTTGTACATCTACTTCTACTGTAGGATTGCCTCTTGAATCCAAAATTTGGCGACCATGGATATATTCTATCTCTGACATTAAAATTCACCATCCTTAATTGTCATTTTAATAAACTATTTAAAAAAAATTCTAATCTTCTTTTTCTTCATTGCCATATTTTAACTGTTTAACAGCATTCCAAACTGCTCTTTCAGGCTCAATTCCATTTTTAAAAGCAAGTAACATTCCCTTTAAAATTAAATTGCCTGCAAGATTTTCAACCCCATTTTTGTCTGACAAATCCAAAGAATCTTCAGATATAGAATCTAAATCACTTTCTATTTTTTCCTCAAAAAACCTTCTTTTTTTGGACAATACATGAGCCACATTTTTTCTAAACATAGGACTCATTGTCCTAACTTCTCTTCTTGCCTTTTTTAGAGCTTTTTCTTTTTTCTTTATTTCTTCCCAAATTTTCTCTAGTTCTTCAGGAGTATTTATCTCCATAGTGCCAAACACATGAGGATGTCTGAAAATCAACTTATCACAAAGTTTTCTCAAAACATCTTTAATGCTATAACCTTTTTCATCTTCTTCAACTTGGCAATGGAAAACAACTTGCAAAAGTAAATCCCCAAGCTCTTCTTGTTCCCATTCTTTATCACCTGATTCAAGTGCATCTATCAATTCATGGGATTCTTCTATAATAAAAGGCAAAAGTGTTTCATGTGTCTGTTCACGGTCCCAAAGACAACCGCCTTCAGAACGAAGTTTTTTCATTATGGAAACCAATTCATCAAATTCTTTCATCTCGTCCTCCGTCCTCGTCTTCCGTTTTCTATCTATTTGTTACACAATTTATAGAATTTCAATCACAGCAATTTTCGTAAATATTAAGAAAATAAATTTGCACTAATTTTGAAAATTACTGTAGGGCGTTAGAAAAATTTTATTTTCTTGTAATTCTAAAATCTTTCAAAACACTTATACCATCATTTAAAGGCGGAGCATCTTCTCTATGCTGTGTCAACACAAAGAAAGACTGACTTTCTGGAAATTCTTCCTGAAGCAAATTACTATTTGCAGGTTCATTTTCAAAAATACCTTCAACTTTACCAAGTCTTTTAAGATACTGTGTAACATTTCTCTTGAATACTTCGTCTTGTTCTTCAAAAACTTCTTTTACGATCATCATAGTACCTAAAATTCCGATAGGGAAACCAAAAAGTCTCAAACTTTCGATAGCCCCAACAAGCATACGAGGTGCGTCTCTTCCTGTCAAATAAATGACAGTTGCTCCAGCCCTGTGAATTTTATTTACATATTTGCAAGCACCAGGTATAGGAATATCATATTTTTGATATTCATCTGAGAAGAAACGATGTTGCCATTTTTCTTTTATGAATTCAACTTCCTTAGGATCGTCAACATTTAAATTTGCAAGTGTATTTGCAACAGAATATTCAAAAAGAGACAAATCTCTATGCCTGTCAATAACATTGGCAAGTTGAGGAACTTTTTCTTCATATTTCGAAGCAATTTCTGTTAAAATATGTAGTGTCCTTGGTCTATTGTCAAAAAGAGTACCGTCAAGATCGAAAATCACAACTGAAGAAATATCTTCTTGTGTATTTTTTTCAATCTTATCAATAAGTGCCTGTAATTCTTCATTTTGCCTTTGTTGATAAACAGAATTCCAAATAGGAAGAATCATGTCTTTCCCTCCTCAAACTCAAAAAAATATTTTGCCAATATTAAAAAATCAGCTTATTTTTCTTCTTCAATTTAATAAAACAAAAAACCTTTTTTAACTGACTTTGAAAGTGAAGAACTGAAAATAATTGAGAGAAGCAAATAAAATTACTATGACAGCACAAGAGACAAAATCTCTCCAAGTTGCCTTCATCTCTCTCAACTTCGTCCTATTATCTGTAACTCCATAACATCTTGCTTCCATAGCAACAGCGAGTTCATCTGCTGTCCTAAAAGCATTTACAAAAAGAGGAATCAAAACAGGAACAAAAGATTTTGCCTTTTTAATTATAGATTTATTTTCAAAATCAGCCCCTCTCGAAAGTTGAGCCTTTACAATTTTTTCAAGATGTTCAATAAGTGTTGGAATAAACCTTATTGCAATACTCATCATCATTGCCATTTCATGTACAGGAATTTTTATAGCCTTTCCCCATTTCATCAAATCTTCAAGTGCATCTGTTATCTCCATTGGCGATGTTGTCAATGTAAAAAGTGATGTCGCAAGAACGATTATTAAAAGCCTCAATGCCATAAAAAATCCAAATTCTATTCCTTCATGTGTAACAGTTATCATAAATTTGTCATAAACAGGCACAACTGGAGATGTCAAATCAGGAAAAAGGCAAAAAGAAAATTCATTCGGAAATATATAAGAAAAAATAGGATGCCCTGTTGTCAAAATACTATTAAAAAAAAATGTTATAAAAATAAATGGCAAGACAGCCTTTAACCCCTTCATTATATAATTAAAAGAAATTTTCGTTAAAAGTGATATAAATATCAAAAAGATAAATGGCATAGATAAAAGAAACCATTTATCCAATAAAAAACATTGAATTATTATAGCCCCTGAAATCAAAGTTTTAAATCGTGGATCCATTTTGTGAACAAATGAATCACCTGGAGCATACTGTCCTATTGTTATGTTCTTCAATAAATTCATTTTTTTGTTATGTCTTATTTGTATCAACTAAATAGCATTTCAAAAACTTATATTAATTACATTAATTTTTGTGCTAAAAATTTATTATTTCCTCCTTGTAAAGAGGGTTAGGATAGTTAGCCCTTCCCATAGGTACTGAATCTTAACTAAATATTTTCGCTATTTCCTTGATACAATCTTCAACTTTACACAAATTATATTTAACAGGCAATCCTGCCTCTTTTAATTCAATCATAAGTTCCGTACATTCAGGCAAAAGAAGTCTTGCCGTTTTTATCACAGATTCATCTGAAAAAACTTCTTCTGGACTTCCAGATGAAATAATTTTACCTTCAGACATAACAACTATCTTATTTGCAATTTCCACAACTTCTTCCATTGAATGCGAAACAACAATTACAGTAACCTTTTTTTCTCTGTTCAATTCAGAAATAATATTTAGAAGCTCTTTTTTTGAAAAAGGATCAAGTCCTGCAGTTGGCTCATCAAGAACTAAAACAGAAGGACTCATTGCCAAAACTCCAGCAATGGCAGTTCTCCTCATCTCTCCCCCACTTAGGGAAAAAGGACTTCTTTTTTTCATATTTTCAGATAAGTGCATTGAATTCATTGCAGAATCAATACCAATTTTTATCTCTTCTTCTGAAAATCCAAATTGACGAGGTCCAAAAGCAATGTCATCTTCTACTGTCTCTTCAAAAAGCTGATATTCAGGATATTGAAAAACTAAACCAACTTTTTTTCTCAGACCCTTCAAATCCAATTTTTTTTGAGTTAAATCTATACCGTCAACAACTATTTTTCCTGAATCAGCTTTTAATAGTCCATTAAAATGTTGTACAAGTGTTGACTTACCAGAACCTGTAGAACCAATTATGCCTACAATATCACCTGAAGCGACAGTTAAATTTACATCTTTTAATGCAAGCCTTTCATAAGGTGTCCCCTTCATATATGTAAATGAAAGCCCTTCAATATCAATAATATGGTTCATATTTTTTCTTTTCTCTTCCGTATTCAGTATTCAGTCTTCTATCTTATGTCTATGTTATGTGTTATAGCAATTTTCAAAAATACTGAGAAAATAAGCCTAACTATCCAATTAGCCAATTTTGTGTGGTTTGACATACTCCCCATAAATTTAGGGGATTCTGGGATATTAACAAACCTTGCTTCTATTTTTAAATTAGAGGTCTTACGAGTTCTCTCCACAATTGTTGATGCCCCAACCATATTTTTTATTTATCATTTTTTTCCTTTTGTTCTTCGGTTGGTTCTAAACGATATTTTATCCCTCTATGTTGTAAATATGGGGCTTTTTGTTTTTTTTGATTTATTTTGTTTTTGGGTTTTCTTCTTTATAGCTGACAATTTTTTGCCTCTCTATATAATGCAAAATATTTTCTTCTGAAGTTGAACCTATTGTTTCAACAAAATATGAACCATTCCATAATTGACCTTTCCAAAGATGTTTACGCAAATTTGGAAATTCATTTAGTAAGATATGTCCGCTTATTCCTTTTAGATTTTTTACGATATTTGTTACTGATAATTTAGGAGGAGAAGAAATAAAGCAGTGTATGTGATCCATATCTCCTATCTTACATTCTACAATAGTAAATCCTTTATCTTTTGCTATTGAATCTAATAATTCATAAAGGCGATTTGCTATTTCTTGTGTAAGAATCTTTTTACAATATTTCACACACCACACTATATGATAATTTATACTATATATACAAGTTCTTGTATAAATATATTTTGTATTCATACATATATTATATATTTTTTTTAGTTCATGTCAATATTTTTTTTGTTTTTTTTTTCAAAAAAAATAACGGACTTTCATCTCGGATACAAGTAACCGAGAATTCCCGTCCGTTTTCTTAAAAAGTCAATATGTTTTTTAGAAAATAAAAAATTTCTAAATTACTTCATTCATTGAACCTGTTCTATAGCCCTTTAAATCCATCGTTACATAATCAAATCCAAAAGATTTTAATTTTGCATATATTTCATCTCTATTTTTTAAGATAATATCAAATTCATCAGGCATTACTTCTATTCTTGCAAGATTTTCTCCATGTATCCTAACTCTAACTTGATGAAGCCCTAAATTTAAAAGAAATTGTTCTGATTTGTCAACCATAGAAAGTTTTTTCTCGTTTATTGTCTCACCATATACAAAACGAGAGGCAAGACATGCAAAAGACGGTTTATTCCAAGTTGGCAATCCCAAATATTTTGAAAGTGTCCTTATTTCTTCTTTATAAAATCCTATCTGTCTAAGTGGACTTAAAATACCAAGTTCTTTTATTGCCTGAAGTCCAGGACGATAATCTCCATTGTCATCTAAATTTGAACCTTCTGCAACATGTAAAATATTTTCTTTTTTGGCAAAGTCAATTATTTTTTTGAAAAGTTCTTTTTTGCATAGATAACAACGATTTTTAGGATTGTGTGAAAAACCTTCTATTTTTAATTCTTCAGATTCAAGCTGAATATATTTTATATTTTCTTTTTGACAAAATTTTTTAGCTTCTTTTCTTTCTCTTTCAGGAAATGAGGCTGATTTTGCAGTTACCGCTACCACATTTTCACCAAGTGCTTCTTTTGCAACTTTTAATAAAAATGTGGAATCAACACCACCTGAAAAAGCTACAGCAAGGCTCTTTTGTGCTCTTAAATATTCTTTCAATTTTTCGTATTTATTTTTTAGTTCAAGTGAAATTTCTTCTATCATATTAACCACCTGTGAAATATTTACTTTTACCCTTTTTCACTTTCTTATTAGTTTTCTGTTTAGATATACCTCTTCAAAAACGAGGGGATAATGGGGAGTTGAAATTTTTACCTATTCTATTTTACCTATTCTATACATCCCAAATTTTGAAAATATCTTTATATCTTTTTTCCGATAATTCCACATATTCAGGCATAATATCAATACCAATAAATTTTCTTTTCATCAATATTGCCTGTATGCCTGTAGTTGAACTTCCACAAAATGGATCGAGTATCAAGTCGCCTTCTTTAGTAGAGGCTTCTATAATTCTTTTCAAAACAGCCAAAGGCTTTTGAGCTGGATGTGAACCTGATTTTTTCTCAGATTTTTTTGCAGATGGAATGACCCAAACAGACCTCATCTGTTTTCCTTCTTTTTTTATTGGATCATCTTCCCAATTCTTAAATTTCATCTCTTTGTAATTGAAAGTGTAATTTTTTTTGTTGTCTTTCTTAGCCCAAAGTATAGTTTCGTGGCTTGCTGTAAAACACTTACAAGAGAGATTTGGCGGTGCATTTGGTTTAAACCAAGCAATATCATTTATTATCTTAAATTTTTCAGATAAAAGAGCATAACCTGTTGAGTAAATAGAATGATATGTGCCACTTATCCAAATTGTGCCATTTGGTTTTAGAACTCTTGCACAGGCTCTTATCCATTTTTTTGTAAATTTTAAATTTTCTTGTAAAGTAAGTGGTTTATCCCATTCACCTTTGTCAACACTCTCCATTTTGCCACCTTTACAAGTAATTCCTCCACTTGAAAGATTATATGGAGGATCGGCAAAAATCATATCAACAGATTCTTTTGGGAGTTTTGACAAAATCTTTATTGAATCTCCCAAATATAATCTAAAATCTTTGTCTTCAAAAAAGGGTTTCATGGTTTTTCCGCCTTTCAAGAAAAATTTTATTCTCCATAAATTAATTTCATCTCATCAGATAAAATACTCGTCATTGAAAGGATCTTTTCTGCTGTTTTTTCGCTAAGACTTCCTGTCCCACAAGCAGGTGATATGAATGAAAATTCAGAGACTTTTCTTGTTTTACATATATTTTTTGCTTCATCCAAAAGTTCTGTTATTTTTGATTTTAATTCATCTATACTTATTGATTCTATTTCTTCAGATGTTGGGACAGCTCCCCAAGCTATGGCTCCACCTTTTTCTAAGAATTTTGCCAATTTATCTTTGTACAACAAGAGAGATTTTCCATAGTTATATGAATCATAACTCAAAATGTCTGCAGGTGAATCAAGAATTATTGACCAATCCGTATTTCCGCAACAGTGAATAGCAATTTTTACATCAGGATATTCTGCTTTTATTTCATCTATAAATGAATATATAGTTTCTGCAACTTCATCACGATTTATAGACATAACACCAGAGCCAATACTTGCCAAATATGGTTCATCTATGAAAAATATCACTTCTTTTTTTAATTTTTTCAAAAATCCGATCTGCCAAAGAGCCTTCATTTTTAGACCAGTTTTTATGATGTCTCTAAGATTGACATCAAACCAAGAAGCTCTTTTGTTTTCATCTGTTACTGTCAATGCAAAACTAAACGGTCCAGTTGTATGACCTTTTACTGCTTTTGGATTGTTTGCAATTATTTTTTCTTTTAATTCAGCGAATTTATATAAACCTGCTGAAAATTGTTCTGTGATTTTGAAATTTTCGATGTCATTTTCTTCAACTTTTGAGTAAAAATCGAGAAGTTCTTCTGGTTCGTTTTCAGGGTTTGAAAAGAATATTTTTTTATCATCAATATTTATATTTACAAAAGGAAGACCTTCTGAATATTGGACATACATGCTCTCGTAAAAAGCTCTATTAGGAAGCTGTACCCACATTGGATAATCTTTTAAATTGTCGAGAACAAGATTTGCAATGTAATCAATATCTTTATGTGGAAAACTACCTATGAGTAGTGGACTAAAATTTGCGTTCATAATTTTACCTCTGTATTTTTTATACTTATTTTTATTATTTTTTTTGCTCTTTCTTCCTGCAAAATATTTTTAAAAACAGGGATTCACAGCTAACAAATAAAATAAATAAGCACAAATTTAAATTGCACAACGAGTTAAATTTATATATGCAAAATATTTTTTTTTCATTGAAAGGGGAAATGACAATATGCGGTATTGGATTTGTCAGTCGTGTAAACAGGGACAGGTTGATGACGAGAAACCAACAAAATGTCTAAATTGCGGTAAGGTTGGAGGTTCTTGGAAGTCAAGTGATGTCAAAAACATGGATAGTTTCAAAATCTATGAATGTACAAAATGCAATAATTCAGTTACAGAGCGTCGCCCTCCGACTTATCGTTGTTCTTGTGGTGCAAATAGTTGGAGACTATTTCGTGGTTAGATAAATGGATTAACTAATGTTTACTATGTCAAAATTTGTCCCTAAAATAAGTCAAAATTGTAATAGTTTTAAGATTTATAAAGACAAAATTTGTCATTCTAAATATGTTACAATAAAATATACAAAATTTGGAGGCTAAAATTATGACACCAGAAGAAACGACCAAACTTGTTTTAAAATCTGCCTTAAAAGTTCCTGGAGTTAAAATAAATAGAGAAGAATTTTTAGAAAAAGAATTGAAAAACTATTGTGATGAATCTCAAGTTGAAATGGCTATTAAATTATCTCCACAAAAAGCAGGAATTTCAAAGAACCTTATAGATAAAATTTCTGATATTTGTATTAACTACGAAACAAATAAGGTAACATTAATTTCTGGTATAACTGGTTTACCTGGAGGTTGGACTTTAGCTGCTACAATTCCTGCAGATGTTGCTCAATATTTCGCACATATAATGATAATAGCCCAAAAATTGGCATATTTACATGGTTGGAGACAAGTTGATTCTATAGAAGATGATCTCAATTCAGAATCTGCAAATGAATTATTGATTTTTATTGCTGTAATGATGGGAGTTGGTGGTATAGGTTCTAATGTTGCCTCTTTGGCAAGTAAAATAGCAGCAAACAATGGGCTTAAATTTCTTTTTAAGGGAATGTGGAAAAATGCAACATTTAAATTAATACAAAAAATTTTAAAGCAAATTGGAATAAAAATAACTCAAACATCTGTATCTAAAGCTTTTTCTAAAGTAGTTCCTATACTTGGAGGCATAATATCTGGTGCAGTAACATATAATACTTATAAGCCAATGTGCAAAAAACTAAAAGAAGCACTTTCCCAAAAAGTTGATGATATTGAAGATGCTGAAATTATAAAAATTATTGAAGAAGATTAATAGTAAAAACGAATTTTCATTAAATCAAATACCAGCGGTATAATTTATATCGCTGGTATTTTTCTTTTCCCTCCAAAAAAAAATTATTCGTATCTAAGTGCCTCTATTGGATCGAGTTTTGAGGCCTGCCAAGCAGGATAGAATCCAAAGAATATTCCAACACCTACTGAGAATAAAAACGAAATTATTATTGACTCTAATGAAATTATAGTTTTCAAATCTTTGAAGAAATATGGAACATACTGTGAAATAACTATGCCAAGGACAATTCCAATTATACCTCCAGTTATGGATAATTGCATTGATTCAAATAAAAATTGTCTTAAAATATCACTTCTTCTTGCACCAACAGACATTCTTATGCCAATTTCTTTAGTCCTTCCTGTTACAGAAACAAGCATTACATTCATAATTCCTATTCCACCAACTGTAAGAGATATTAAAGCTATTGATAGCAGAAGCACTCTAAATAAATTTGTTGTCTCTTCACCTGCTTCTTGAATACTTATTTGAGTTTCTATCTCAAAATCATCTGAATCATCTTCCTGCAATTTATGCCTCTGTCTCAAAAGCAATTTAATTTCCTCTACAGATTCTTCTAAATCTACATCATCAGCAATAGAACAAACTAATAAAGATAAATATTTGTCTTTATTTAGACGAGAATAAGCTACAGTATATGGAATAAGGATACAATCATCATATGTTCCAAAAGATTGTATTTTAGTTTTTACGAGTGAATTTTTCTTATTTTTGTCATCGTTTTCTTTTGTTTCATTTTTATTGTCATCTTTTGTTTTATCCTCTTTTGTTACACGATACATTGTTCCTTTTGGTTTTAGTATTCCAATAACTCTAAATGGTATATTTTTTATTCTTATAAATTGATCTATTGGATCGTCCTCTTTATTAAACAATTCTTTGACAACTTCACTACCTAAGAGACACACTTGATTTCCATTATTTAAATCTTCTTCTGTAAAAAATTCTCCGTCAGCAACCTCCCAATTTGTAATTTTATAATAATTTTCTGAAACTCCATAAACTTCTGACCTACAATTTTTATTTCCATATACTATTTGTAAATATTTTCTTATAACTGGTGAGGAATAAGTTATAAAAGGAAATTCATTTGCTATGGCGTGACTATCTTCAATTTTCAATGTGTGAAAAATCCCATTTCTAACTCCATTAACCATTTTAATTTCTGGTCTAATATTTATGAGATTTTTTCCCATCAATGAAATTGAATCTTGAATTGATTTAGAAACACCTTGACCAACACTGATCATCGTTATAACAGAAGCAACACCTATTATAATTCCAATAATTGCCAAAAATTCTTTTATCTTGTCTGTATATATTGTTTTTAATAATAATTTCGCTATAACCCAAAAAGAAATTACTTTATGGGATTCCATATATGATTTTAAGGTCTTTATTAAAGATGTTTGACCATCTGATTCATTTCTAATAGCCTCTATGGGATCGAGTTTCGACGCCTGCCAAGCAGGATAAAATCCAAAGAATATTCCAATACCAGCAGAAAATAAAAACGAAATTATTATAGACTCTGTTGAAATCACTGCTTTTAAATCTGAAAAACTTTGTGAAAGATATTGTGAGATTACAATTCCAATTACAGTTCCTATCAACCCACCAATTAATGACAATATCATTGATTCTAACAAAAATTGTTTTAATATATCAATTCTTCTCGCTCCAAGTGCCATTCTAATACCAATTTCTCGAATTCTTTCAGTAACAGAAACAAGCATTATATTCATAATTCCTATTCCACCTACTAAA
>JBGUKW010000006.1:0-4638 GCA_045114665.1 Candidatus Xenobia bacterium
TTTGTTAAAGTTTGACGAGTTATTCTTAATAAATTTAAAACTTCTTTTGCTTTCATAGTATCACCTTTAAAGTATAATACTATTATACTTTAATTTTAATAAAAAATCAATATATTTTTTATTCTTTTTTTATATTTTTATGTACTATATTAAAATCTCATCAGGTTCAATTCCAACCATTATAATAGGAACAGTTGGATTAGATCTCCCCTCTCGTATTACATTTGCAACTTCATTTTCAAACCATGCAACACCTGTATCCATTTTTAAACACATCGCCCTTGTTGGAATAATTTCGATACCAACATCTATATCATTACGCAAAAAGAAAAAAGTATGTTTTACATGTAGATCATAGGCAACACTAAAATATTTGCCAAATTGAACTTCAACAGCAACACGGTCTTTTACAAAATCAACTTGATTATTAGTCCTGTAAGCCTGAAAGCCCCTGCTTTCTATTATCTTTTTTTGCTCTTCTCTATCACGAATATTGGAAATTTCTCTTGCAAGTTGAATATCACCTGTAACATAATAATAAGTTGTTACTGATTGCCAATTAAGTGGAAATAGCTGTTTTTCAAATTCTTTGTTTATGACTTTTTGATCATAGTTAACTCTTCCATTCGTAGGCTGTGCTTTACTCAATTTTGTAAAATTATTAGCTTCTATGCTATTTATGGCATTTACTATTTCGTCCCACTGTTTTTTTCTATGGACGAGCATATACTCATAACCATTTAAATGACTATAAAGATTTGCTATTTTCATTTATCTTCTCTCCATTCAAACGGAATTTGAGCAATTTTATCATTCGGACTTGGTGTCCAAATTTTCTTATAGATTTCTCTTGTAATCAATGTATCATTTTTTAACTTCTCGATTCTTTCAAGACCTATATTTATATATTTCTGCTCTAACTCTGTTCCATAGGCTCTGCGATTATTCTTTAGCGAAGCAATCAATGAAGAACCAACTCCAGCAAATGGATCATAGACAATATCATTTTCATTACTCAAAGCAAGCACACAGCGCTCTACTAATTCAACAGGAAATTGACAAGGATGATCAACTTTTTCTGGATGATTATTTTTTACATTTGGAATATCCCAAATAAGTGCATCCCAATCATCAATCAATCTCTCTATATTTGCTTCCCATAAATCTTCAGGATTTTTCCCCTTAGGATTTCCACTTATCTGTCCTTTTTTTTCACCTTTATAATATCGTTTACCAGGATATTTAGATGGTATTCTAACAGAATCTAAATTAAAAATATAATTATCACTTTTTGAAAACCAAAGAATCGTCTCATATCTTCCGCTAAATCTTTTAGAGCAGTGAAGACCGTGTCCAAAATGCCAAATTATACGATTGCGAAGATGAAGCCCCAATTTTTTAAAATATGGATAAAAATATATGTCAAGTGGATAAATTTCTCCATTCTCCACAAAATTTCCAGTTTGCCAACAGAGATTTCCATCATCAGACAAAATGCGTACAAATTCTGAAAGCATAGGTTCAAGAGTCCTTATATATTCCTCTATATTTGTCTTTGTCTCGTATTCTTTGCCAATATTATAAGGAGGTGAAGTTATTATTAACTTTACAGAATTAGAAGAAATTTCTTTGCTAAATTCAAGAGCATTTTTACATTCATATCTAAAATCAAGAATTTCCATAAAATCACCTTAACTAAATTTTCACACACAATATATATTTATAAAATTATGTGAAATTATCCTTTAGTTAATCTTGTCCTTTGTATTCAAAAATTGCTGTTTTGAAAATCTTATCAAATGGCTTGTTGGTTTCTTTTGCTATTTTTGCAACACTTTCATATTCAGGATAAATTTTTTTTTGTCCTAAATGTTCACATACTTTTATTTTTACATTTCCATATTCTGTTTCAATATCAACAGTTTTCCTTGGCAAAATACTTCTTTCCATTTTTTGTTTTCTTATTCCAATAGTTGTTGTCTCAGTAAAAATAATATCTTCCATTTTTGATATATTTTCATTATCTGTTATGACAGATAAAAGCCAAGCAGGTCTATTTTTTTTCATAAAAATAGGTGTGTAAAAAACATCTCTTGCTCCTTCTACAAATAATTTTGCCATTGTATACCCGAGTTGTTCACCTGTGCTGTCATCTATATTACATTCAAGTTTCCAAATACAGTCTTTTTCATTTTGTAAATTGTCTTCAAGTAAAAATCCCCTTAATATACTCGGTTGTTTGTATTCTCTTTTTCCTGCTCCCAATCCAATTTTTACAGGTTTTATTATTTCAGGAAGAGATGTAGAAGTAATTACAGAAGCCACAAATGCAACACCTGTTGGAGTCAACAATTCGCCTTTTCTTTCTGTAATCGAAAGTGGAAGATTATATTTTGAGATTATATTCATAACTGCAGGAACTGGAACAGGTAAAATTCCATGTTGACATCTTACAGAACCTGTTCCTTCACATAATTTAGGAACAATAACATCCGTAATGCCTAAATTGTCAAAACATACGCTTGCAGAGACTATGTCTATTATTGAATCTATTGCCCCTACTTCATGAAAATGAACTTCTTCTATTGGCTTATTATGTGCTTTTGATTCTGCTTCTGCTATTATTTTAAAAGTTTTCAATGCTATATTTTTTGCATTTTCTGTGATTTCAAGCTCAGATATTATTTTTTCTATGTCTGCAAGATTGCGATGAATGTGATGATGTTCATGATCGTGTTGATGTTCATGATCGTGTTGATGTTCGTGATCGTGTTGATGTTCGTGATCGTGGCAATGTTCGTGATCGTGTTGATGTTCGTGATCGTGGCAATGTTCGTGTCCATATAGATAATCCATATCGTGATCGTGATTTTCATGTTCATCATCTAAAATAACATTGAAATCGCAACAATCTATGCCTGATTTATTTACTCTTTTTATTTCTATTTTAAAGCTGTCATCTTTAATTTTTGAAAGAGCTTTTTTTAATGTCTCTTGGTCTGCTCCTAAATCAAGAAGCATTCCAACTATCATATCCCCACTAATACCTGTTTCACATTCTAAATATAATGTCTTCATATTATTTTCCTTTCTATTATCAATATAGGAGAAAAAATATCAATTAGCAATTTAATCAACATGCCTTACTTTTTTTCTGCCAAACGATTAATTTGTGTAGCTATATAACCTGCACCATATCCATTGTCAATATTTACGACAGAAACTCCATTTGCACAAGAATTTAACATTGTTAAAAGTGCAGAAAGTCCTCCAAAACTTGCCCCATATCCAACAGAAGTTGGAACTGCAATAACTGGATTTGCAACCATTCCCCCTATAACACTTGCCAAAGCTCCTTCCATTCCTGCTATTGCTATAACACAATTAGCTTTTTGTATCTGTTCTATTTTAGATAGAAGCCTATGAAGTCCACTTACTCCAACATCATAAAATCTTTTAACATTACTGCCAAAATATTCTGCTGTTTGTGAAGCCTCTTCTGCAACAGAAATATCTGCAGTTCCAGCACAACAAACAGCTATGTTTCCTATTTTTTCTTTAGGATTGCGTTCAACTTTCAAAATTTTTGATATTGGATCATATTCAACATCT
The DNA here is from genome assembly GCA_045114665.1 of Candidatus Xenobia bacterium. Lineage (GTDB taxonomy): Bacteria > Vulcanimicrobiota > CADAWZ01 > CADAWZ01 > CADAWZ01 > CADAWZ01. The sequence continues at coordinate 3,613 of JBGUKW010000006.1, forward strand.
GAAATAACATTTTTTATTAATTCATATTGTTTTTGACTTGCTCTTGTTCCAAAAACACTTCCATTTTTATCAAGAAGTTTTGTATAAATAGAAACAAGATATTCATCCGCTTTTCCACTACAAAAAACAACTTCTTGAAATCCACTTCTTATCTCACGATGTATATCAAGTTTTGCATATCCAAGCTCTTCATAAGGAGCTTGACTAAAATAAGATTCTGCTTCTTCTACTGAAATTTTTCCATTTTTTAATTGTTTGAGAATTTTTCTTGATTTTGTCATTTTTTCTCCTGTCGTCAGTAGTTGTAATTTTGTTTGGTTTTATCTTTTTGCTTTATCATGCCTAAATCCTTGTTTTTAGATTATTATAGACTAAATATTCTATTTTTTACAAAAATTTAATAATTTTTACCATAAAAAATGCCAAATTTATACTAAATAGTTATTGATAATAAGGTTTTATTTAAGTATAATTACCTTAATAGGTATATTTTTTATTTAAAAAAAATAAAATTTTATTTATAAAAAATATTTTTTAAAAAATATCTAAAAATTTTTAAAAGGAGTAAAATAAGATGGATAAAAACAAAAATTCTTATTCAAGTTGTTCCAGCAACTCAAACAAGAATTTTTTAAATAGAAATATGTTAATATTTCTTAGTAGCATATCAAATTTAACATATTTTTACTTATTTGTCAATCATCTTATAAGTAAAGTGAACTACTCGGCTACAAGTAGCCGAACTTCTTGCTTCAACGACAGCGGTTATTACCACATTTCGTATTACTACGAACAGCTTTCCCCCCGTCTCCACAAGCTTATGGAGTAACAATATATTTTGTCCGCCAAGTTCGGGCTATTCCATCCCTACCTGCCTCTATATATGAAATCCTTCATATATGGGGCATTCTTTTTATAATCTTTATTATTTTTTATTTACTTGTTTAGCTTCTTCTCTGTCTTTCAGTTTCTCTTCTCGGCGTTTAGATAATATGTGTAAACCTTCTTGAAGAATATTTATTGCAG
>JBGUKW010000007.1:0-5088 GCA_045114665.1 Candidatus Xenobia bacterium
TTTGGGACTTAGGAAAATAACAGCGTCAAGGCTTGGAACATCGACACCTTCAGAAAGACATTTTGCATTTGTCAAAATATTGCAATAACCCTCTTCAGGCTCACTCTTTAATCCGTCCAAAAGCTGTTCACGCTGTAAGGCAGACATCGATCCGTCTATATGTTTGGCAATAGGTAATATTTTTTTTGCTTGATTGCCATTGTCTTTATTTTGTTTCTTATATAGGTAATCTTTTATAATATCGTATGTTTTTTGGGCATATTTAGAAAGGGCAATAGTTCCACAAAATGCAACAGCACGCTTCATCGGATTTGGGTCTGCATTTGTAACGCTCTTGTCTGTGTCCATCATCAATTTAGACAATGCCGAAATACTGCCCATTATTCGAGATTTAAGCCCTAAATCATCAACATTATTTTCTCTTGGTTCATACTGTTCATTTTGTGGTTCTTGTTTATTTTTATTTTTTCTATTTATTTTTTTATTGAATTGTTTATTCAAATCTTTTAAGTCGTCAAAATTAATATCTTCATCAAGGGCATTTTGAGAAGTTGACAAAATAAAGACCTTGTAATCAGTCAAAAGTTTTTCTTTTACAGCTCGTGAAAAGTTGAGGCGAAACATCTCCTCGCCATACATTTCGACATCGTCCATTGAACATAAAATGGAGTCGTCTTTCCCTTTTGCATTTTGTTCTCGTACTTTATTTTTTGCCTGTGCAGAATAAATCCTCGGTGTAGCTGTCATATAAATTCGCTTTTTTGCTCTTATAAAATCATTATCGTGTACTTTTGTAAATACACTTCTTGTTTCTTCATTTTCCGCATAACCAGTCGTCCTGTGTGCTTCATCACAAATGATAAGGTCAAGCGTGTAATCTTCGTTATATTCTTTTTCGTAATTATCAAGAGCTATTTGCACAGCTTCTATTGATTGATAAGTAGAAAAAATGACTGTAAAATGACCACTATTTCGACCTTCTGCAATCTGAAGAGCTATCTCATGCGGATCAGTCGAAGCAGGATAAGCCAAATCCTCCACAGATTCTACATTTGTGTCTTCATCTTTTTTGGTCTTTTTTGAAACTTTTTCATCAGAACAAACACAAATCGCCTTAAATACTCCGTCATATTGATATTTCCACTCTCTGAGGGTTTGCCCCAAAAGTGCAATAGAAGGAACAAGGAACAATACAAAGCCTTTTCCGTTTGTCTCTTGTTCGGCAATCTTTAAGGAGGTAAAAGTTTTACCTGTGCCACAAGCCATAATCAATTTGCCTCTGTCGTGAGTCAAAAGGTGCTTATGTACGGCTTCGAGTGCCTCTTTCTGATATGGACGAATAGTTTTTAATGGGATATTGGGATCACGCTGTGGAGTATTTAAAATTACTTGGTTGTAAAGTTCGAGCCAGTCTATGTTGGAATTTTCAAGTTCTGTTTTAGTTATTGTTATTATGCGGTTTTGTTGATCGTGTGCCTCGTGGATTGCGTGGTCTGTCCAGTTGTTGGTGGAGGCAATAAAAAAGCGTTGATCAAATATTGACTTTCTGTTTGGATATTGTGGGTCTTTTGCAAATAGTCGATTTGAGGCAGCAACAAATTTTGCTACATCTTCCTTGCTTACAAGTGTGCCTTCATCATAACATTTACACTGAATAGCCCAATATTCGCCATTTTTTGTAGTTGCTACAATATCTATTCCAATATCTTGACCACTGCCAAATTGCTTTTTTAATGGAAATTCAGACCAAAGGTAAATTTTGTCGATATTTTCTCTGTAAAGTTTTTCATAAAGAAGCCAATTCTTAATCAAAAGCTCAAATTTATAGCCCTTGTCCCTTTCACTCGTGGCTTCTGTATTTAGTTTTGTGATTATCTCTTCAAAGTGCATTGTAAATGTTTCTCCTAAAATTCATTTAGGAGGCTAATCCCCCTGTCTCTTCTCTTTATCTTTTATTAAATATTTCCACAAAATTTATCTTTTGCCTTTAAAACTATTGCATTTATTCAAATCTTGTGCTATAATATTTATAAATAAAATCCTCTGTTTAAAGTTATTTTTTGACTGTTTAAAATGTAAATTTCTTTAATTTATAGTTTGACAGTTCGCCTTTTTAAATAAAGGCGTGTATTGAAACATTGAATGTGTTGGACTTGCTCCATAAGTTGGATTGTTTGCCTCCTCACATAGGTAAATTATCACTAACTTTTTACATAGAGAATTTTTTTTATTTATCGAAAAAAAATATTATGCAAAGTAAAAAAAACTATAAATAACATAACAAAAATAAAACAGAAAAATTACAAAAATTTAAAAAAACATAAAATAACGAAAGAAAAAAGAAAAAATGATAGAAGGAATGACAAAACTGTTTTCAGTTACAAAGACAATACGCTTTGAATTACGCCCAATCGGTAAAACAGCAGAAAATCTCGAAAAAAATAAAACTATATCCAAAGATGAAACAATAAATACTGATTCTAAACAAATAAAATTATGGCTTGATGAACTTCACAAAGAATACATAGAAAAAACATTACAAAAACTATCTGAAAATAAAAATTTTAAGGAAGAACTCAAAAAATACGAAGAAATACATTTACAAAATAATTCTCAACTTGAAAAAGAAGAGAAAAAAAATATTGATGTTCTGATCAAAATGATAAAAGATGGTCTGACAAAACCAAAAGAAGAATATGAAAAACTTTTTGGAAAATATAAAATAAATGCCCTTCTTGAATATTACAAAGATGAACCAATCAAATTAGAAATAATAGAAAAATTCAAAAATTTTACAACTTATTTTATCAATTATGATGAAGCAAGAAAAAATATCTATACAGGTGAATCTAAAAAAGGTTCAATAACAAATAGGCTCATCAATGAAAACTTGCCTGTCTTCTTTAAAAATATACAAAATCTACAAAAAATAACAAAACATATAACAACACTAAGAGACGATATAAAAAAATCGTTTAATATTGATATTGAAGAATTTCAAAATATCGAAAATTTTGCAAATATGCTGACACAAGGCAAAATTGAAAGATATAACCTCGCAATAAATGGAAAATTTGATGAAGAAAATAAGAAATTAAAGGGAATAAATGAATACATAAATTTATTTAATCAACAAAATAAGGAAGAATTTCTTCCCTATTTGAAGTCAATGTACAAACAAATTTTAAGTGACTCCAATGTATTCTTTCAAGAAAAAATTGCAAACGATAAAGAAGCAATAGACCTAATAAATAAATTCTTAAATGAACAAAATATAGATTGCATTTCAGATATATTTACTGATATTGCTACAAAATATGATACAGACAAAATATATATAAAAAACACCTATATAAATACAATTTCTCAGAAAATTTATAATAACTGGAATCATATAAACGAGTTAAGAGAAAAAGAATACGACGAAATAAATATCAAAAACAATAAAAAAATTACCCAAACATACCTCAAAAACAGAAAAACAAATCTGAATAAAGAAAAATATATATCAATAAATAAAATCAGTGAGCTTTCAAATAAATACGATACTGAGACAAAAATAGATATATATTCAACTATTGAAAACATAGTAAAAACACTCATAAACAACTATTCAAATGAATATAAAAATGTCTCTCCAATTTTGGCAGAACAATATACAACAAATGAGAAAAATCTTGTAAAAAAAGATAAAGACTCTGAAGATATAAAAAGATTTTTGGATTCAATAAAAGATATTCAGTCATTTATTTCATATTTTATTATATCCAAAGAAGATATTTGTGATACCGAATCAAAATTTTATGATGTATTGAACTATGAAAATATATCTCAAATAATTCCTATATATAATAAGATAAGAAACTATATAACACAAAAAGAATTTTCAAGTGAAAAAATAAAAATCAATTTTGATTCTGGAAACATACTTGCAGGCTGGGATATAAATAAAATAAATGACAATCTTGGACTTATATTTAAGCAAAAAGAAAATAATAAAACAAAATATTTTATTGGAATAATAAATAAAAATAACAAACCTAAATTAGATTTGATAACAGAAGATGAATTTACTTTAGGTTGTTATGAACAAATGATATATAAATACATTCCTGATCCATCTAAAACCCTACCACATATTTTCTTTTCTGAAAAATATAATCATCCTGATAAGAAATATATAAAAGAAATTTATGGCAAAGCCCAACATAAAAAAGGGGATAATTTTAATATTGATTCCCTCCACAAAATCATTGATTATTATATAAAGTCAATTATAAATTATGAAGACTGGAAAAAATATTTTAATTTCCAATTTAGAGATATAGAAGAATATACAGAATACAGTCAATTTATAAATGATGTACAACAACAAGGTTACAAAATATCTTTCAAGTATATAAAAGAAGACAAAATACATGAAATGGTTTCCAATAATCAAATGTATCTTTTTCAAATATACACAAAAGATTTTTCAGAATACTCAAAAGGAAAACCCAATCTTCAGACAATATACTGGGAAAATTTGTTTGATCCACAAAATCTATCAGAAGCAGTTTATAAACTCAGTGGAGGAGGTGAAATATTCTATAGAAAACACAGTATTGAAAAACATATCACACATAAAAAAAACGAATACATAGCAAATAAAAATAAATACAATTCTAAAAAGCAAAGTATTTTTGGATATGATCTTATAAAAGACAAGAGATATACTGAAGATAAATTTATGCTTCATATTCCAATAGAAATAAACTATATATCTAAAAATGAAAATAAAAAATCAATAAATCTAAAAATTAGAAATAAAATTAAAAACAATGACGATATTAAGATAATTGGCATAGACAGAGGAGAAAGACATCTCGCCTATTATAGTTTGATCAATTCAAAAGGTGAAATCATAGAGCAAGAATCACTAAATCAAATAAAAGAAAAATTCATAAAAGATTATCACGATTTACTGAATAAAAAAGAAAATGAGCGTGCAGAAGCAAGACAAAATTGGAAAACAATAGATAATATAAAAGAACTCAAAGATGGTTATATGAGCCAAGTTGTCCATAAAATCACAGAACTTGTCAAAAA
>JBGUKW010000008.1:0-5498 GCA_045114665.1 Candidatus Xenobia bacterium
ACAATTTTTTTGCCTCTTTATATAATGCATAACAAGTATTTATATTATAATATTTTTAGTTTGTCAATATATTTTTATTGTTTTTTCCAAAAAATAACGGACTTTCATCTCGGATACAAGTAACCGAGAATTCCCGTCCGTTTTCTTAAAAATTAAAATATCTGGCTTTTTTCCAATAGTATTAAGTTCCTCTTGATATTTAGAATAAAATTCAGCAAAATTTTTATCTCCTGCAGAAATATTATCATTTCTCCCATATTTAACTGCTATATAATCACTATAATTTGAGTTAATAGCTTCAAAAACAATGCTTTCAGCCCAATCTCCTTGTTCTTTATTTGTAATAAATTCTGAACTTACACTTGTTGGAACCTTCCCAGATATTTTTATATCAGTGTCTATTTCTAACGGCAAATTTCTAACTAATTTATCAATTTTTTCTTTATAAATCATTTTTTCCTCCATTAAAAATCCCGCTCTTATTCATGACGACATTGGAGCGGGATTTATTCGATTTTTTAAAATTTGTTAGCCTTTTACAGCTCCCTTTGTAAGACCTTCAACAAGGAATCTCTGTAAACTCAAAAATACGACCAAGATTGGAAGAGAACCTAAAACAGAAGCTGCTGCAAACTGTGTCCAGTTCATAGAGAACTTACCACTAATAAATCCTCTGAGTCCAACAGCAAGTGTATATTGTGAAGAATCTTGAAGGACGATAGAAGGAATCAAGAAATCATTGTATGCTCCAATAAATGTGAATATAGCTATAACAGCCATGATTGGTCCCATTATAGGAAGAACAATCTTTACAAATGTCTGCCAACGAGTTGCTCCATCTATATAAGCAGATTCTTCAAGCTCTTTTGGAACACTTCCATCAATATAACCTTTTATAAGCCACATATTGAAAGGAATATTTCCGCCTGTATAAATCAAAATCAATCCAGGTAAATTAAATCCTATAAATCCTGCTGTCCACTGATCAAAGAAATTTAATAGATTGTAAAGAGCAACCATGGCCATAGTTGCAGGAAACATTTGGATTATGATTAAAGCAACAAGTCCCTGTTTTCTAAATGCAAATCTAAACCTCGAAAAAGCATATCCAGCAACACATGTGAATATAAGACAAAGTGCTGTACTTATCGAACATACAATAAAACTATTTTTAACCCAAAGACCAAAATCAGATTCTGTCAAAAGTTTTATATAGTTTCCAAAAGACATCTTTGAGAAATCAACATTCTGACCTGAAAACATATTACCTACATCTTGAAGAGAAGCATTTACAATCCAAAATACAGGCATCAAAACGGCAATGGTAACACCTATCATGACCAGATGTCTAATCGCCAAATCCAAAGTATTTTTCTGTTTTTTATTCATAATAATTTTCTCCTAAAACTCGATTAAGCGATTTTAATCTTCTTTAAAAGCACCAGTTGCTTTGAAGTTTATAGCACTAAGACCACCAATAATAAAGAATATCAATACAGCATAGGCACAAGCAAGTCCATATTGTGATAAATTAAATGCAAGTTTATAAGTATAACTTACGAGAATATCTGTAGAACCAGCCTGACTTCCTGGCATTGCTGGACCTCCTGCTGTCAACAAGTATATACCGACAAAATTGTTAAAAGAAAAACTAAAACTTGTTATCAAAACAGGTAACATTGAAGATCTGAGCTGAGGAAGTGTTATTTTCCAAAACTGTTGAACTTTTGAAGCACCATCGAGAGAAGAGGCTTCATATAATTCAGAAGAAATCCCCTGTAAAGCTCCTAATGAAATTGACATCATATATGGAAAACCAAGCCAAAGATTAACTGTTAAAACTGCAACTTTTGCCCATGCTCCATGTGTTAGCCAAGGAATATTTTGACCTATTGCAAAAGTTGAAAGATGAAGTCCAATTCCACCAAAACAAGCATTAAATGTTTCAATAGACCAGTTTACAATTCCCAACATAAAATTAATAAAAGCCATTAAACCTGGAATACTGTTTAACATATTATTGATTGAACCATAATCTGTATTTAAAAGACCTGTCCACATCAAAACAGTAATAAAACTTGGAACTGCCCAAGGTATAATCAAAAGTGTTCTATAGAAATTCGATCCCTTAAAATCTTTTTTGTTCAATATCAAAGCAAGTGCAAGACCTATTGCAAATTGACCAAAAACACTGACTAAAGACCAAATCAATGTCCACCAAAAAACAGCGATAAAAGTTCCAAATTCACCTGTTGTTAAAATTTTTGCATAATTTTTTAATCCAACAAAATCAAATTTATCAAAGTGAAAAAGACTGTAATTTGTAAAAGACAATAAAAAACTGTAAATATTCGGAATGACAACAATCAAACCGACAAAGAGGAGAGCTGGTGCAATATAATAATAGGGGTACAATTCTAATTTTCGTTTATTCATTTTATTCCATCATACCTTTCACATCTTTGTTAATTCTTTTTTCTGCTGTACTTAAAGCATCTTCAGGCTTCATTTCTCCTCTAAACATGAGCTGAACAGCTTCTTTCATCGGTTGCCAAACAGCGTTCATCTGAACTATATTTGGAATAGGAGTTCCTGTTGAAGCAGAATCAAGAACGCCTTTCAAAACATCATTTTCTCTTGATTCAAAATCATTTAGATAAGAGAAAGAAGAATAAGCACTAACTCTTGAAGTCGAAGATACATAAGGAACTGAGGCAAGTCTTGGATCTTGCTGTGCATCATATCGAGAAGGCATTCTTGCACCTTCAAGATAAATATCAACTTCTCCCTCTTTGCTACAGAATTCTTTCATAAATTCAAGAGCTTTTTCTTTATGGAATGATCTGCTATTTAAATAAATACCCTGAACTCCAACAAAAACAGAAGGATTTTTTCCATTGTCAAGTTTTGGCATTGGAGCAATTCCTGAATTTATACCTCTTTTTTTGAAATCAGCCAAAGCCCAAGGACCATTAAAAGTGAACAAAAGCTCATTTTCCATAAATTTTGCATTTGCAATATCTTTGCTCATTCCTTGTGGAATAATTTTATACTTGCCTCTCTGTTGGTTTAAATCACAAATGTATTTTGCAGCTTCAATAGCTTCAGGGGTATCCAATCCAACATCATTTATATCAAGTCCATTAGGAGTATCTTTAAATATATATGCTCCATATCCACCAAAAAATGCCCAAGTAAAATAGAAATCTTCTACTTCATACAAAAATCCTTCTAACTTTTTACCCTTACAAGCATCAAAATTTATATATTCCTCATATTTTGAGCCTCTTAGAGAATCCAAAGTTCCTTTATTTGCATGTTGTGCAATTTCTATCAACTCCTTCATTGTTTCAGGAGCTTTTTTTACAAATTTTTTATTATATATAAGACCTGCAGCCTCCACTGATATTGGAAGTCCAAACAATTTAGCCTTATTATTGTCATTTAAATCAGGACTTGAAAGTGCCTTTAATGGAACTTCGAGAAATTCTTTTGATTCATCTTCTGACAATTCTATTGGAGCTATAAGTTTAGCAGTTGCAAAACTTCCAATCCAATCATGTGGTCCTGTTATGACATCTGGTCCTTTAAAAACAGGTCCTGCTGTTTGATATTTTGCCCTAAGTTCCTCAAAAGGAACTCTGACTATTCTGACTTTCCAACCTTCATTGGCTTTTTCAAAACGATCTGCAGTGGCTCTGATTGAAGCAGATTCTGTCATATCTGTCCAAAGCACAATTTCTTTCTTTTCATTTTGATTTTGTGATGAACAAGAAGCCGTAAAAAATGCCAATGTAAATGCAATTAAAACAAGAAAGATGTTTTTCATATTACAGATTACAGCCTTTCAAAAATATAATTTTTGATAATTTCGCTTTTTTATATATGAAAATCCTTTAAAAGTATATATATTATTTATTATATAAATATCAAAAAGAAGGAATTACACAAAAAAAATAAAAAAAATAATCATGGCTAAAAATAAAGCCTCTCTTTAGTAGAGATTTGGAGGACAGAAGATATGAAATCATTAGTAACTGGTGGGGCTGGATTTATTGGCTCAAATATCGTTGACAGACTAATAAAAGATGGTCATGATGTCATTATACTTGATAATCTATGTACAGGAAGGAAAGAAAATATAAATCCAAAAGCTAAATTTTACAATCTCGATATAACGGATTCAAAAATTGAAGAAATATTTGCAGAAAACAAAATAGATGTCGTATTCCACTTAGCAGCTCAAATTGACGTCAGAAAATCCGTATCAAATCCAATTTTTGATGCAACAACAAATATAATAGGCACTATAAATCTATTAAATATGATACAAAAATATAATGTAGGCAAAATTATATACTCATCAAGCGGTGGAGCTGTCTATGGTGAACCAACAAAATTACCTGCAGATGAAACACATCCTGTGAGACCATTAGCTCCTTATGGAATAAGCAAACACTGTCCAGAACACTATATAGAATATTACCATGACCTCTACGGACTCAAATATACAATACTTAGATATGCAAATGTATATGGTCCAAGACAAGACCCACTTGGTGAAGCAGGAGTCATTGCAATATTCATGGGTAGAATGTTAAAAGGTGAAACACCAATAATATTTGGCGATGGCAATCAAACAAGAGATTATGTATTTGTTGGTGATGTTGTAAATGCCAATATCTCTGCAATAAATAATGGAGATAACCAAATATATAATATAGGAACAGGAAAAGAGACATCTGTAAATAAAATATATGCAGTTTTAAGCAAACTTATAGAAAACTCTCCAAAAACAATATATGAAGCAAAAAGACCAGGGGAAGTAGAGAGAATTTGTTTAAATACAGATAGAGCGAAAAAAGAATTATTTTGGAGTGCAGAAGTAACACTTGAAGAGGGTATCAAAAAAACGCTTGAATTCATAAAAAAATAAAAAAATAATTTTATAAAAAAAGGATATATATTTTTTTTATAGAATTTTCATAAGACATAATGCAAAGCGACAAAAAATCATCTTAAAAATTCTTTATGAAGTTAGATGAAAAAAAATATAAAATAAAAAAGGATATATACTTTTTTTATAGAATTTTGTTAAGTCGTAAAGCAAAAAACAAAAATTAAATAGATTTTTAAAAGTGTTCAAGGAGTCGGAATAATACTCTCCGACTTGATACATTGGCTGGCAATATAAAAATAGATAAATCTTTGGAAAAGAAAACACGGTCACTTTTCCGAAAAAAAAGAAGTTATCTTTGGAATAAATAAAACAGCCAAACACTTATTAACTTATTTTTTTCGGAGGTTAAATCATTATGAAGAAACTTTCAGTTCTTCTCGCAGGTCTTGCAGTTTGCTGTTTCGCAGCTCCTGCATTCGCTGCACCAGTTTTCCCAGATGTTCCAGAAGAGCATTGGGCAAGAGATGCTGTTGCTAACTTAGCAGCAAGCGGTTTAGTTGAAGGATATCCAGACGGAACATTCAAAGGTAACAGAGCT
>JBGUKW010000009.1:0-16997 GCA_045114665.1 Candidatus Xenobia bacterium
AAGAGTACATCAAGAATCAAGGTTAAAGGGAGCCATTCATGTGCTCAGCTAAAGACTGACCACTTTTCTGGCTCAAAAATATAAAAAGAGGCTATGAAAAAAGTAAATATTTTTTCACAGCCCCTTTCACTGTATTTTAATGTATAGAATTGATAATAGATATAATTACATTTTTACCTTTTTCATAATCAACAATACTTTTTCCACTCATATCCATCTTCATATACATAAACATATAAAGATATCCACTTTCAGCATAATAAGCAGTTAAAACATCACCAAACATAGGACTATTGCATCTCAACAATGCAATTTTTTTACCATTTATATTTAATTTTTCACTATTGTTAACAGTCATGTTAGACTGTGCAAGTTGCTGTTTCATCAAATCAGTCATAAAATCAGAAGACATATCAAAATCAAGATTCGAAGGATTATCAAAACTACTTCCACCAATACCTATAGCTTCAAATGTGCTTGAATTCATATATGTACTTATACCATTAGACGAATCTAAAAACAGATATTCATCAGGAATATAAGCACTTTTATTTCCAATATTTATTTCCCCTGCAAATGCCACACCAAAGCAAAAAACAAATAAAAATAAGAACAGAAATACCTTTTTCATTATTTTTTCTCCTAATTTCATATAAAGATTAGACTTGTAAACAAGCTTTCTTTAGAATATCTCAATTTTATCTTTCTTGAAAAGAATTTACTATAGAAAATACAAGATTTCTACCACTAGGACTTATAATCTTTTTACCTGTAATAGTATTTTTTTCTGAAAAATTTATAAAATAAATTACACCATTTCTTGCAAAACAACTCAAATAAGAAACTCCTCCCTCTTCATCTTTTGCTGTTGCAGTCAGAATATTTCTTCCTGCATAGGCAAATGTTCTAATATCCGTTGCTCCAAATCTTTCGGTTATATCTTGTTTTATTTCTTGTGAATTAACATCGATATCTCTGCCAAAATTTAGTGCAAAGATCATAATTAAATCTCCATTGCCATTAAAATATCCTACTCCAGCTACATTTCCATTTTGTTGTTCAGATTCCTTAACATGCAAACGATTAAAACCTTCTGGTATATAAAAAGTTCCATTTCCAACCTGAACTTGTTCTGCAAAAACTACTCCAACAAGCAAGAATAAAAAACAAAATAAGAATAAAGAGAAGAAATACTTTTTCATAAAAATCTCCATTTTTTATTTAAAAGAATTTTGAATTTCAAGAAACTGCCCATACATTGTATTAAAATTTGAAGGTTGAGTATAATAAGCTGAACAATAGATATAACCATCACAAATTAACATATACATAATCATAGCATTTCCAAATTTGTCATTTCCTCTTGCAAAAAGAACATCTCTATCATTAATTTTTATAATTCTTGATAGTTGAATTTTAGAACCTGGAACTGCTGCACTAAGCTTATTTTCAAACATATATTCAAGACCCGCTTCTTTTAAACTAGATTCATCTTCAGTGTCAGCAAGTTTTTTAGCAACAAATACAGCTGCTGTTCCATAGCGATAATTTTCATAACAGGACCACCCCATAGCTGCAAAATTTTTAACAAATCCCGAAGTAGAATGTATATAAGAATCAGGCAAAAGAAATGAATGTCCACCTTCAAGATTTACTCTTGTAAATCCATAATCTTCATCCATTTGTGCTTGTGCATTCGACACACAAAACAAAAGAAAACAAATCAAACTAAACAAAAATATTTTCCTCATAAATACCTCCTCCACCCTATCACAAAAATTAAATTTACAGCAATTTTCATAAATATAGTATATTTATGAAAATTGCTGTAAACTAAACCATAACTCAAAAAATAGACTATCTTGCTGAATTAATTATAGAAATCAAAAGATTTCTTGCTTGTTCATAATCTCCCACATAATTATAGTAGCCATCTCTATATGTTGAATTAGCATATTTAGGTACTGGCTTTTGTGAAAATTCTATCACATACATTTTTTTATCTCTAACGAAATAAGCCTTTGCAACTTTGCCATTATTATCTTGTTCACATGTTACTATTATTACTTTTCCATTTAAATCAAATCTATCTATTTTTAAAATATCTGAATTCAATTCTTTAGCAATAGCTTTAATTGCTTCATATGAATTAGCCTCTATATCTTTATCGAAAGCTCTTTCACCAATAAAAGTTATCATTTCACCTGTATTATTTCCACAAAAGACAGTAGTACCATTAGGAGTATTACCTAAAATATAAAATCCATTTGGCAAAGCAAATGTCATATTTCCAACACGAACATTTTGTGGAAAATTATTAAAAATATCAGCAAATACAGTTCCAAAACAAAAAGCAAAGAAAAAAATAAACAATGACAATAAATATTTTTTCATAACTGCTCCCTAAGGTAAAAAAAATTATATTTTTGTTGCTCTTGTAGCTTCAGCTATCGTTGTAAGCCCAAGCATTGCTTTATTTCTGCCATCTTCTAGCAATGTTCTCATACCTTTTTTACGAGCCAAATTTCTTATTTTATTTGAATCAGCATTTCTGATTATCTCACTTTGAATTTCTTCATCAAGTTTCATCAATTCAAATATAGCACATCTTCCCCAAAATCCTGTATTCATACAAGAACTACAGCCGACATTTTTATAAAAAGAAGCATTAGCAGGAATAGAATCAATTCCAATTCCCCTTAACTCATCTTTATTAGGCGAATATTTAACTTTACAATCAACACATAATTTTCTGACCAACCTCTGTGCCATAACTCCCAAAAGAGAAGAAGATATCAAATAAGGCTCAACTCCCATATCAACAAGTCGAGCAACAGCAGAAGGGGCATCATTTGTATGTAGTGTTGAAAAAACAAGATGTCCTGTAAGCGATGCATGAGTTACTATTTCTGCTGTTTCAGAATCTCTTATTTCACCAACCATTATAATATCAGGGTCTTGTCTTAAAATAGACCTCAATCCACCTGCAAATGTCAATCCAATTTTAGAATTAACTGGCATTTGACCAATTCCCTCAATTTGATATTCAACAGGATCTTCAACAGTTATTATATTTGTCTTTTCAGATTTTATTCTCTCAATTATAGCATAAAGCGTTGTTGATTTACCACTTCCAGTAGGACCAGTAATCAAAATAGAACCATAAGGCTTGTGAATCAATGAATCAAGTGAAGCAAAATCTTTTTTCTCCATTCCAAGCTCTTCAAGAGTAATCATCTTAGCTGTTCGATCCAAGATTCTCATAACAATTCTCTCACCAAACTGAGTTGGAAGGAGAGAAACACGGACATCTATAACTTTTGTACCACTTTTAACCCTCATTCTGCCATCTTGTGGAAGTCGATTTTCCGCAAGATTTAATTTTGACATTACTTTTATTCTCGCACAAACACCATTATAACTATTTTTGGGAATCCTCATTACTTCATGAAGTTCTCCATCTGTTCTAATTCTAACCCATGCCTCTTTTTCATAAGGTTCAATATGAATATCTGTTCCTCTATTTTGAATTGCTTGAATAAAAATAGTATTGACTAATTTTATAATAGGAGCATCAATTCCAGCCGATGACAATTCAACTGTTTCATCTGCAACAAAATTATTTTCTTCACCAGATAGTGAAGAAGTTGTTTTAGCATCCTTTAAAAGAAGTTCTCTAAGTCCTGATTCAAGCTGTTCTCTTTCAAGCCTTACAACTTCAAAAGAAGTTTTCGTTATAAGTCTTATATCTTCAAGAGCTTCCATATTGGAAGTAGAACATATACCAAGAGTCAATGGAGATTCAGAGATAACAAGAATTTGATTTCTCTGAAAAAAATCAATAGGAATCTGTTTTATATCATTCGACATATTCACCTACTACTTGTTTTCGTCATTTACACTTACACTTTTTTCAAAATTATCTTTGAATAGTTTATTTAATTACTTTTTCTGTTCTTTTGCTGTTTTTTTACTTGTTCTTTTACTTGTTCTTTTACTTGCTCATTTACTTGTTCTTCTACTTGCTCATTTACCTGTTCTTTAACTTGTTCTTCTACTTGTTCTTTTACTTGTTCTTCTACTTGTTCTTCTACTTGTTCTTTTACTTGTTCTTTTACTTGTTCTTCTACTTGCTCTTTAACTTGCTCTTTTACTTGTTCTTCTACTTTATCTTTAACTTGCTCTTTGACCTGTTCTTTTAATTGTTCTTCTACTTTATCTTTAATTTGCTCTTTGACCTGTTCTTTAACTTGTTCTTCTACTTTATCTTTAACTTGCTCTTTTAATTGTTCTTTTACTTGCTCTTTTACTTGCTCTTTTATCTGTTCTTTTAATTGTTCTTTTAATTGTTCCTCTACTTGTTTTTTCTGCTCATTTATATTTTTATCAAAATTTCTAAATTTTTCATTTGGCTCATCATTTACACTCTTTTCAACAAAAAGAGACCTTCCATATTTATCTGCTATTTTTCTCATATTTGAAACATCATCTATTATATGTGGAGTCAAAAATACAAAAAGTGTTCTCGAAGATTTAGAAACTGATTTATCTTTAAAAAGTCCACCAATCAAAGGAATTTTACTTAAAATAGGGACTCGTCTTATCGTCTCAGTTGTTGATTCATCAATAAGTCCACCAATAACTATTGTTTCTCCATCACTCAATGTAACTGTATTATTTACACTTCTTTCACTTGTAACAGGAATTCTTGTTTGAGAACTTCCATTTCCTTGGGTTATCCAATCAACTAAATCAGCAAGTTTTAAATTTAAATCAAGTCTTACCTGATCATTCTGACCAACATGTGGCGTAACTTCCAAATTTAGACCAATATCTTTATAATCATAAGAAATAATTGGGTTGTTATTTGTATCATATTTTGTTCCAGTTGCAAATGGATAATTCTTTGAAGCAGACAATTTAGCCATTTTATGATCGTGAGTTACAACACGAGGAGTTGAGAGAAGATTAAAATTTCCCTTAGTTTCAAGTGCTTTTATTATTCCATACAATTTAGGAACTTTTAAAGTAGAACCACCACTCGAAATTTCAATATTTTCATTTCCAATAGCACCTGCTACGAAACCTCCACCCTGTAAACTCTGAATAAGACTTGTCTCATCAAGTCCTCCCATAAAACTTGCCAATATTCCTGGATTTGAAACAACTTGCCATGCAATACCTGCATCAAGACTATTGCTCAACTGTGTTTCAGCAATTATAGCACTAATCAAAATCTGTTTACGTGGAACATCAAGCTGTTTTATTATTGGAACTAATTCATTATATTCTTTTTCTGTTGAATAGAATATGACAGAGTTTGTTGCTTTATCAGAAGCTATTTTTGTTGAAACAACAGTTTCAGGATTTTTAGCTGCTTCTGTACCAGCTTGCTCTTTTTTCACTGATTCTATCAACTTCTTCTTTTCTTCCAATAGTGAAGATAAACTTTTTGTAACATCTTCAGCATCTGCATTTTGTAAATAATATATTCTAAAATTTCTATCATCAGCTTTTACAATTCTGCTCTCATCATCAATTTTATTTATAGCCTCTTCTATTTGCAAAAAATCTTTAGCAGGTGCAGAAATAATTAAAGTATTTGTAGGTTCATAAGCAGATATTTTTACCTGTTGCTTACTCTTTGCCGATGCAGCATTTGCTTGATAAACTTCTGTCAATGCAGCAGCAAGTTCTTTAACTCTTATATGTTTAGGTTGAAAAATTTTTATTGAAGAACCTTTATATTTTTCATCAAGTTGTTTTGCAATTTTCGTGATCCTTGATACATTTTCAGAAGTATCTGTTATAATCAAAGCATTTGAAGGATCATAAGAAGAAATAATGCCAGGTGATACTACAAGTGGCTGAAGAGAATTTTTCATCAATTCAGAATCAGCATTTGAAAGAAGTACAATAGCAACTACATAACCTGATTTTGGTTTTATTCTTCCTGTTCCAACATATCTTGTATTTTCTTTTCTATATGAAGGAAGATCTACAATTCTATAAATTCCATTATTTTCGATAACGCCATATCCTGAGGCTTCAAGAGCTGAAATATACAAATTCCAAGCCTCACCTATTGTTACCTTTCTTGAAGATAAAATAGTAATATTGCCATTTACATTTCTATCTGGAATAATAGTTCTTCTTGTTATATCAGACATTATTCTTGTAACAGATTTTATATCAACATTATCAAAATTTAAAAGAATTCTACCACTATTTAATGCCTCAACAACGATTGAATCCATTTGATTAATCGTCATTTTATTAGTTGATGTATTAGAAGAATTATTATTTGAAGAAGGAGCTATTACTCTTCCAGAAACCCCATTCAAATTGGAATCATATATATGATCTCTTCTTTTTTCTCTGACAATCGGACGCTTATCAGCCATAAAAAGAGGAGTATCAGATTTTTCCCAGGAAGCGGAATAAGCACTACATGTCATAGAAATTACAAATATAAAACAGGCAAAACCAATTATATTTTTTTGCATTTTAACAACTTTTCCTAAACTATAATTTTATTTTTATATTATTCAAATCTCCACTGAGTTTTATTTTTACAGGAATCATTCCAGCTTTTAAAACTGCATTTCCAGAAACTTGTTTATTTACTATACTTATATGACCATTACCAGAAATATTACTTCCCATAGCTTCAAAATTAATATCAGCATTATTTCCATCTATATTGACTTTTCCTGACAATGAAGCAGGGACTTTTATTATTGGAGTTGGAATATTTTTTAAAGAACCTATAAAATTGACAGTTCCTTTTTTTTCTTTGAATTTATAAAAACCATCAAAATCAAAAATTCCCTCTCCAAGCATAGACTCAATATAAGAAGGAAGTCTATATTTTTTTATTTTAAACTTTATGTTATTATCTTTCAAAGTTCCAGTTATATCCAAACCATCTTTTCCATTTCCTTTAAATTTTAAAGCATTTGGAAAAGAAGCAGTTACAACAAATTTATCTGCATTTAAAATAATCCCCTGTTGTGAAATCAACTTTAAATCAGAAATAATAACTTTAAGAGGTTTGTTTTCACTATCAGTCCAGACTATTTTAACATCATTAGAATCATTAAAATCTTTTACGGTTTTATCCAAATATTCTGCAAAAGGAAATCTCAATACCAAAAAGATTACAAATACCAAAATAAAAACCGATACAACAATTAATATTTTCTTTAACACAAAATCACCCTTCCAAAGAAAGACTTAAAATCCATAGCCCATCAAGGTCATTATCTTTCAGCTTGGCTTTTTTAATTTTTATATTATCTCTTTTTAAATTTAAAATCAAATCAGTAACTTCTTTTATATTCAAATTACCAAATCTAACATCAACCCTATCTTTATTTTTCTTAGAAGAATCAACAGCCTTTATCTGCTCCATTCTCTTTTTAAAAGAGAGTTCAGAAGAAATAAAATCAACTTTAGCAAGAAGAGATTTACCTCTATTTGAAGATTTTACATTCACAGGAAGAGATTTATATGATTCTAAAAGGCTCTCAAATTCTGCAAGTTCACGCTTTTTTACAGAAAGCTCTCTCTTATTTTGAGAAATACTCTTAATTTGAGGATTTATCAACAATCCAAATAATAAGGCAAAAATTAAAACACCTATAAGAACATAAGAAATATTATCTTGAACATTTTTAGGAAGTCTATCTAATCCTAACAATCTACATCTCCACAATCAATTATTTTTTTGAAGAAAAATTTATTCTGAGCGTAAAATGGATACGCTTTGTCTTTAATGCATTTCCTTCAGTCATCTTGACATCAGAAAAAGTTTTTTGTAAATATTCTCTTATTTTATCTGCATCTTGAATAGAATTCGCTTCTCCTGACAATATAATATTAGAGCCTTCAGTATAATCAACTTCATATATTGAAATAGAATTATCATCTAATTCTTTAGAAACCTCACCAATCAAAGATAGTACATCGAGAATTTTTGTGTTTGACAAAGACAAACTATTTTTTTTGCGAGCAACTTTCTTTTTAAATTCAGACATTTTTGTGAATTTTTCATTTGGAAATTCTCTTTTAAAAGTCTGTTCAATTGCATTATTATACTGTTTAACCTGTTCTTTATAATAATGTGATTCAAGATGTACACTTATAGTCCAAATAATCATTGGAACAAGAAGACAAATAAAATATAAATAAGGAATTCCAGTCTTATTTTCCTTTTCTTCGGAGAAATTTAAAGAAATATTTGGATATTTGAACCTTATAGCAGAACCAAAAGCAACAGCATCCAAATATGGTGAAACACCAGAAGGGAAATTCATAAAACCGACTTCTTTTTTTAATGTATTTTCGACTAATTCCTTAAAACCTTCAGCTAAAGCACAGCCTCCAGTAATTATAATTTTTTCTGTATCATATTTTTTTTGTTTTATAAATTTCAACGAATCATTGATTATTTTTAAAAATTCAGAATTATTGAGTCCCTCTTGCTCTTTTTTATCCTTTGCTTCATCAATAGAAATTCCATTTATAGTAGCAATAGCATTATCTATCTTATTTCCACCTGAAGCAATTACAAAAGCGAGATCAATAAATCCTTCCTTAATGCCAACTGCAGTTATTTTAGAAGCTCCGAAATCAAGGACAAGACAATTATTATAGCCTGAAAACATTGCAGACCTAGCAAGTGCAGTAATTTCACAATCTTTAACAGGCTCCTTATATTTTTTGACAATGTCCTTCATTGTTATAAAGGCATAGGCTTCACCATTAGGAGAAACAATAAAATCCCAAGCCGAATTGTCAATACCAAAAGCAAGAGAATATGAAAGTTCTTCTTCTACGATTGAAAAAACCTTTTTCTTATCCCCAAAAGGAAGAGATAATTTTCTAAAAGTAAAATATTCTGAAGATAAAGACATAATAGGTTCAGAAGAAGATTTATCAGACCTTTTTAATTTATTCCAATTTACTTCAATATTTATCTCTTTTGTACCTGTTGAAGCAAAATCAATTCCTGTATATACTTTCAATTTTATTTACTCAACTCCCCAATAAACGATATTTCCACTCTTATCAACAACAGTCCTTATAACAATAGATTCTTCATCATAAACAGCATTTGCTTTTATTTCAAAATATTCACTCTTATAACCAGCAACTTGTTCAATCTTATAAAGCTTATTAGAATCTAGCTGCTCTCCCAAATGTTCTCCCAACTCAGATTTATCTTTAATAGGTCTATATTTAATTATATTATCAACATCTTGTTCTGTCATATCATCTGTCAAACATCTTAAAAGAACTCTATTGGCAGTGTTTATATTTATTTTAGAATAAGATAATCCAAAAGAAGAAATATAATAATCGAGATTATCAGCCCCTTCTACCTTGGATTCTTTAAAATCTTTTATATCATCTTTTACTGAATCAATTAAATTTAATTCATTAAGAGAATCCATTTTAGCATTTTTTACAGAACCATATTTTAGAGAATTTTCATTTCCATCAACTCTTGAAGTATCGTCTGTATCTATCCAATCTGCAATTTTATTTACATTTGTGGAATTAATACCTATTTCATTAAAAATCCTCTTTAAATACTCTATACTATATCTTTGTTCTTGTTCATCTCCATTTACTATCGAATTTATCGAAAATTTTCTTTCTAAATCTTGTATTTCAATATTAATTTTTATATCACCTGTATCAAAATTTAATGGTGCAGACTCAAGATATTTTAAAGAGTCATAAAGTTCTTTTGGATCTTCTTTATAACCAGCTTTTATATAATCCCTTGCACTATTTACAGCAGACTTACAGGCATAATAAGCAGTCTCTTTTTTCTTGATAGAATTTATATATTTAGCCGTATAAAGAGTATCTGATGAAATTTGTAAATTCATTGTTGTTAAAATCATTATCATGCCAACAACGGCTATTATAATCAATTTAATATTACCGCCTTACGCCAGGATGTACAGCAAATTCAAAAACCTGCTCTTTATTTTCTTCAATATAATATAGTTTTACATAAATATAATCAGGAAAAGATGAAATATTTCCTTCTACTTCTTTTCCATTTTTCAAAAAAGTAAAATTTATTCCTGTTATAAATTCAGATAAAATATGACCATTTTTCTCTGCTAAAAGTCTATTTTCCTCATTAAACTCTCGTGGAAATGGATTTTCAAAATAGAACAAGGCATTTTTATCTTTATTTTTTCCAATATAATAACATGCCTCACAAACACCAGTTCCTACCTCAGGAGATGCACAAAAAAAACGAAGAAAATCACTTTTTTTATCCTCTGAACCTACAAACTCTATATTTTTTCTAAAATCAGAATTTGGATTATCATAAGCTGAAAATATCTGTCTCTTTATCTGCCAATATACTTTTGCAAGTTCAAAATCTCTATCAGAAGCTCTCTTTATTTGTCCAATCTCTCTTGTTGAACCGACAAAAATCAAAACAGCCAAACCAGAAAGAATCAATGCAACAAATATAGCAATAATCAATTCTGCAAATGTAAAACCTAAATTAGAACGCCCGTATTTTAAATGTCTTAAAATTGACATATTCAGTACCATAATATTTTGCAACAAGAGAAATTTCGTCAACAGGAATAGTCGATGATGTAATTGAATCCAAATCATTTGTCGATGTCGAAAAATTCATGGATGTTGAATAAGCCTTTGTATCACCAACAGCCATAACTGATAAATTTGTATAATTTCCATTTTCATCGACCTGTTCATTTGAATATTTATTCTTACTATCAGAAATAAGCTCTTCACTATTTATTTTTTCTATCTCAAGAGAAGCATAGGCAAGACATTTTAAAGTGGCTGTATTTTCCCCACACAATTTGGCAGAACTTATTTGCATTCTCATGAGAACAGCAATAGAAAGAGCCAAAATTGCAAGTGCAACTATAACTTCTACAAGAGTAAAACCACTATTATTCTTTCTTTTTAAATATCTAAATCTCATTTATTTTCTTATTAATTATTATATCAAAAAAAATTCTTTATTTTTCTTAAATCGTTCAAATTCTAGAAATTTTCAAAAATACTGTATTTCTTATTCTTTTATTATATCCAAAAATTCTTTGTTTTTCTTAAACCTTTCAAACATTTTTGAAGAAGAAGCTATTTTTTTATTTTCTGGTTCAAGTTTTACTGCCATTTTCAATGCTTTCAATGCTTCATCATCTTTTTTAAGCATGGCATAAGAACAGGCATTGTTAAAATATGCAGAATCATTCTTTTTATCTTCTCTTATTATCTCATTATTTATCTTTACACACTCAGTATAATTATTTAAACGAAGATATGAAGCAGATAAAGCCATTTTAGCAAGTGGTAAATTTCGATTTAAAGAAAGTGCTTTTTTCATGTTTTTTACAACAGATTCATATTTTCCACTACCAAAATCAATCAATCCAATTTGGTAATATGTATTCCAACCTTTAGCACCAAGTGAGATAGCTTCTCTATATAATTTAATAGCGTCTTTCTTTTTTCCATTGTTCATCCAAAAATCGGCCAAAGCCTCTTTGTATTTTGGATTTTTTTTATCTAGTTCAACAGCACTTGAAAAAGCAGGTTCTGCTCTCTTGCTCTTCATAACATCATATACTTTTCCAAGTCTAAAAAACATCTCTGGGTTTGAATCTTCCATTTCAAGAAATTTTCTATATACAAAAGCTGCATCTTTGTACATACTTTCACCCATATAAATATCTGACATTCTTTTAAATACTTCTGGATCGTTATCAGCACATAAACTCATAGCTTTTTTCATGTACATTTTAGATTTTTTGTACTGCTTTTGTTTTAAAAGAGCAAATCCCATACCTATCCTACTATCAGGATAATCTTCATTCATACTCATAGCTTCTTCAAGGCATTTCACGGCTTTTTTCAATGAACCTTGTTTAACAAGAGAAAAACCTTTATATGTCTTACTTACATAATCTCCCTTAAAAAAAGTCATTGCCTTATCAAATTGAATAATAGCATTGTCATATTTTCCAAGCCCATAAAAAGACAATCCAGCTAGTTGATAACCTTCATGAAATTTTGGTTTTGCCTTTTTCAATTTTTCGGCATATTTCATACTGGCAGAAAAATTTTTCTCTCTCAAAAACTTTTTAGCTTTTGTTGACATATCAGAAGGTGTTTCAAGAGCATAAACTCTGCCAATAAAAAACAAAATAAGTAAAAATGTAAGAAAAACAATTTTCTTTTCAGACATCAGTTCCTCAAAATATAAAAAAGTTAACTTTATATATTCTTTTTTTATATTAAATTATCTTTCAAAAAAAAGAAAAATCTAAAAATGTTTTTTTTATTATTACAGCAATTTTCATAAATACTAAGAAGTTGTGTTCATAATTATTAAAATTTATCTATTCCCTACCCTAATTATTTTTTTCAAGTAATTCAAGAGTTTTTCCAAGGGCATTTATCTCTTTTCCATAAGAAGCCCAATCGTCATTTTTCTGTGCTTCTTTTGCTTTCTTGAAATGTTCAGAGGCTTCTTTAATCAAAATTTTCACATAAGTTGAAAGATCGTTATCAGAAGATTTATTTATCACATCATTTATATTGTTATCTGTCAATTTTACATCGTTGTTAGAATCTACAAATATCTTTTTCAAAGCAGTATCCAAATCGTCTTCCATTGCGACTTTATCACCATATACGACAAATATCTTTTTCAACTGTGGAATCTTTCCATTATTTGCTGCCAAAAACAGTGGCTCTACATAAATCAAAGAGTCCTTGATTGGAATTACCAAAATTCCGCCTCTTATCACATGTGATCCTCCCTGTGTCCAAAGTGTCA
Organism: Candidatus Xenobia bacterium; assembly: GCA_045114665.1. Lineage (GTDB taxonomy): Bacteria > Vulcanimicrobiota > CADAWZ01 > CADAWZ01 > CADAWZ01 > CADAWZ01. Next base: position 12,854 of record JBGUKW010000009.1, read on the forward strand.
ACTGTTTCGAAATATCTGGGTCTTGGTCTATTCTCGAATCTATCTGAGATGGTCCAAAAATAAGTTTATCTTTAGGGAAAGTATAGACAATTACTTCGCCATAACAAGGATCATCACATCTTGCAGTAATTAAAGATGTCATGTTTGACTTTCTAACAGGAGAAAATGGAAGCATTAAGACAAATTCTTCTATTTTTCCCTCTGGTGGAGGAAGTCTTAAAATCGTGTAATATGGTTGCATTGTCTTTGAAGAAGTACCTGTTATTGAAGTTTTCCACAAATCCTCTCTATTATAGAAAACACGGACATCTCTCATGTGATATCGTGCATACATATCTGCCTTTATCTTGAATAATGATTCAGGATAGCGAACATGCTGTTTCAATTCAGAAGGCATTTCAGAAGAAGGCTTGAACAAATCTTTAAACATTGCCATTTTTGTTTTTAAAAGTGGGTCTTTGTCATCAAAAATATAAAAATTTGTCTCACCATCATAGGCATTTATGACAGCCTTTACAGAATTTCTTATATAATTTAATCCACTGTAACTTTCAGAATAAGGATATTTATTAGTTGCAAAATAACCATCTGCAATCCAATAAAAACCGTCTTTAGTTGAAACTAAATATGGATCTGGATCATAAATAACATAAGGAGTTAATTTTTTTAATATCTCATCTACTTTTCTATTATATAGAATTCTACTTTCAGGTAAGATCTCTCCACTGAGTAAAATCTTAAAATCTCCAAAATAGAATGAAAAAATAATTCTGCTCCAAAGAGAATTTATCTCTGCTCCTGCTTTTCCCCCATAAGTACAGTAAATATTGTCATCACCTGAAGGATAGTCAAACTCTCTTTCTCTAGATTTTACGATACAGTAAGAATCTGTCAATTCACCATAATAAATAGAAGGATTAGGAGGTTTAGGAATATCCTTTTTATCATATACAGGAGGAATGTCTTTTACATAAAAATTAGGCAAACCATCTGAAGAAGCACTATTTACTGGACCAAAACAACAACCATATCCATGGGTATATGTAAATGTTTCATTTATCCACTTTCTATCGGGGATTCTATCTTTTGATAACTCTCTTGGAGAAAGCATTATCTGCTTATATACACCATCTATGAAATATCTGTCAAAGTCAACATCAAAAAATTTATAATATGTTCTTATCTCCTGCAATTCAGAATATGCTTCAAGAAGAGGTTGTGGATCCCAAAGTCTTATGTTATCTGTAGTCTGTTTATTTTCTTTAATATCAGATAAAGTCAAATTGGAATTTGCAGGAAATTCTCTTTCAACAAATTTATCAAGTTCAAAAGCTCTTCTTGTAAAATCAATATTTCTTTCAATAAAAACTTTTTCTTTAGATAATTCATTTGGAGAAACTATAAATTTTTGAATAATATTTGGATATACTCCAATTCCAAGAAACAAAAGAATTATTAGAGAAAATACATATCTAAAAGTATTTTTCCAATCATCTCTTTTCAAGTCAAAAAATATCAAAAATGCAAATACAACTGAAACAATGGACAAAATATTATAAATAGGTATTCGACCATACACATCTGAATAAAAAGCCCCCTGTAACATTCCAGTTGTCGTACAAAGAAGATTATATTTTGAAATTTGAAAAGACAATGCAGTTATTATAAAAATTACTGAAACTATAATGAGAATATGATTTTTTAATGGAGAAACAACATTTAAATTTTTAGGAGGCGATTTTATATCTCTTCCAAAAATATAAAAATATATACACATTAAAAAAATTGCCGAAAATAAAATTAAGAGTTTATTTAAAATAAATTCAAAAAATGGAAGAGAAAAAATATAAAAAGATGTATCCAATCCAAAAAGAGGATCTTTTACATTAAATGGCTGTCTATATAGAAAATCAATAAATACTTCATAAGAAGAAATTCCGTCAAAAAAGAAAAAAACTGATATACAGGCAGATATAATAAATAAAAAACCAAGAATAACAGAATTTCCTGAACTTGGTAAATGAATAACTCCATCAGAAGATATTTTTTGTGGCAAATGAACTTGGAATTTATTCATAAAAAAATAATTAATTCCCAAAATAATTCCTGATAAGAAAAACAAAAAAAGCCCTGAAAACAATTTGGATTTAAATATAAACCAAAAGACAGAACTTTTTCCAACAGAATCAAACCACTTTAAGTTGGCAAAAAAAATAACAATATCTCTCCAAAATATAAATAATAATATACAAAGTATGGTGATTATTGTAATAAGCGGAGAAAATTTAATTTTTTTGTCATTATTTTCTATAGGTATATTTTTTATAAAATTCAAAATATTTTCCTCCAAATAATATTTTTTCTAAAGTTTGGTAAAATTTTCAAAATACTGCATTTTTTATTTTTACAGCAATTTTCAAAATTAGTGCGAATTTAACCTATTCTTATTCTTACGCCAATTTTTGAGTATAAGTAGCTCACTAGTCTTTTTTTTTCCGCAAATATAGTTTTAACTGCACAAAACTACTATGGAAAAAAAACATATCGTTCCAATTTTTTCCTCCTTTTATAAAAGGAGCTAAATTGAGGACTTACACCGCACAAAATTGGCTAATTGGAAACAAAAAAATGAAGCAGAAGAGTGAAGACAAAGAATATAAAAAAAGCAGAACCAAAATTGATTCTGCTTTAAATTATTATGGGCAGTGATGGATTCGAACCACCGTAACGCGATGCGTGTCAGATTTACAGTCTGATGCCATTAGCCACTCGGCCAACTACCCAACTCACTTCAATAAAAACTTAATAATCAAAGTTATTAAATCGATTCAAGAATCACTTATCGAAGTGATTTATATTATAGTAACAAAAAGTATATTTGTCAATAGTTTTTTAAAAAATTTTTCAATTTTTTTTATAATTTAATCAATTCATATTCTCTGGTACCGAGACCAATTTTTTCTGCATGCTCTAAACAGGTCTTCCATTCAGAATTTGGATTAGAATTTGTAAAGTGATCTTTGTGGTCAACAAAATCCTTTTTAGCCATATTTTTGGCGAGTTGACTATTTGGAAGAGGAGTTGCTTTCATACAGGCATCTACACATGCTTGATCAATAGCAAGTGGATCGAATGAAGCGAACATTCCAAGATTTGGAAGAATAGGAAGATCATTTTCACAATGGCAATCACAGTTTGGAGAGACATCTACTATCAATGAAATATGGAAATTTGGGCGACCATCAACAATGGCTTTTGTATATTCTGCCATTCTGCAGTTCAAAAGTTTATTAGCATGGAAATTGTCAAAAATTATTGCATCAAAATTACATGCCCCTAAACAGCGACCACAACCAACACAATTTTCCTGATTTACATGCATTTTCTTTTTCTCTGAATCAAATTCAAGACCATGGTTGGCACATTCTTTAAAACATCTCTTACAACCTCTGCAAAGTGATTCCTCAACATGTGGCTTACCGCTTATATGTTGTTCTATCTTTCCTGAGCGAGAACCACCACCCATTCCTAAATTTTTTATAGCTCCACCAAATCCAGCCATTTCATGACCTTTAAAATGTGTCAAACTAATTATTACATCTGCATCCATTATTGCCTGACCAATTTTGGCTTCTTTTACATATTCTCCACCATTTACTGGAACATGAACCTCATCAAGCCCTTTTAATCCATCTGCAATCAAAATCGGACAACCTACAGTCAATGGTGTAAAACCATTTGCCCATGCACAGCGAAGATGTTCAATAGCATTTTTTCTGCTACCAGGATACATCGTATTACAATCTGTTAAAAATGGTTCTCCACCCAATTCTTTTACAACATCAACAACGGCTCTTACATAATTAGGTCTTAGATAACTCACATTTCCAAGCTCGCCAAAGTGCATTTTTATTGCAACAAATTTGCCAGCCATGTCTATCTGTCCAATACCTGCTTTTTTTATAAGCCTTTTTAGCTTGTCTGGCAAACTCTCGCCAAATGCTATTGTGTGAAAATCTGCAAAATAAACTTTTGCCTTCTCCATAATCCTACAGTCCCTGCTACTCAAAATGTGATTAAATATACTCACATAATGGAATTGAAATCCTCACGGATATTTCTTACTGCTTCTTTTATTTATTCT
>JBGUKW010000010.1:0-3798 GCA_045114665.1 Candidatus Xenobia bacterium
TAGTTCATAATAATTTTCAAAAATACTATTTTTTTATTTTTAGCAATAAGGCATTCACTTCAGACAGTTTTTTTCGATAATTAACATCTAAATTTTTATATTTACTACGAAAAAAACTGATTCAGTTCATTGACTTACAGCTACAAAATAAAAAATATTAACATGGTATCGTATTTTTGAAAATTATTTAACAGCAAAATTAATAACAAAAATTGATTTCCGTAGTATTAAACCGCACAAAAGTTGCTAATTGGTAGAATTCAGTTTTACCAACACAAAGAGGACGAAAGACAGAAGAGAAAAGAAGAAAGACAAAAGAAAAATAGGAGTAAAAAAATGAAAGACCTTGCAGTTATAATATTGGCAGCTGGAAAAAGCAAAAGAATGAAAACAAGAATGCCAAAAGTTCTTCACAAAGTAGGCGGAAAATGTCTTATTGACAGAGTTTTGGATGCTGTTGAAAAAATAGAACCTTCTTCAATCCACATGGTAGTAGGTTATGAAAAAGAACAGATAATAAAACACATAGAAGATACTGATAGAAAAGTTATATTTTCTGAACAAAAAGAGCTTTTGGGAACAGGTCATGCAGTTGCACAGGCTATTCCAAATTTGAAAGATGAAAAATATATAATGGTTATAAATGGCGATATGCCACTTGTAAATTCTGACGAACTCGAGAATTTTTACAATGAACATATTTCATCTTCAGTAAAAGTATCTTTGATGAGTGCCATTGTTCCTTGGAAAAGTGATTTTGGAAGAATAATTAGAGATGAAAATAAAAATGTCATTGGAATAAAAGAATTTAAAGATTCGACAAATGAAGAGAAAAAGATAAAAGAAGTTAATCTTGCATTGTATATTTTTGAAAAAGATTTCTTTGTAAATGCTCTTCCTTCAATTGGAACAAACAATGCACAAAAAGAATATTATTTGACAGATTTAATCAGCATTGCCTCTAAAAATGGTGAAAAGATATTGAGTCATATCTGTGCTGACCCAAATATTTCAAGAGGTGTGAATAGTAGAGAAGATTTAGCAGAGATTGAATCTTTTGTCAGAGAATCAAAAGTAAAAGAACTCATGAGATCAGGTGTTACTTTTATCGATCCCAAAAGCGTTTTTATTGATTCAGAAGTTGAAATTGGAATGGATACTGTTATATATCCTTTCACTATTATTGAGGGAAAAACAGTTATTGGTGAAAATTGCGTAATAGGTCCATCAAGTAGGATTGTAAATTCAGTTGTTGGAGATTGTTCAACTGTTGCAAATTCAATTCTTTTGGAAGCAAGAACAGGAAAAGAAGCAAATATTGGTCCATTTGCATATCTCAGACCAAATGCTGTTTTGGCAGATAAAGTAAAAGTTGGCGATTTTGTAGAGATAAAAAATTCATCAATAGGAGTTGGAACAAAAGTTCCACATCTCTCATATATTGGTGATGCAACATTGGGTGAAAAGGTAAATATCGGTGCTGGAACTATCACTTGCAATTATGATGGTGTCAGGAAACACAAAACATTTATTGATGATGGAACAAAGATAGGTTCAAATACAAATCTTGTAGCTCCTGTCAAAGTCGGTAAAAATGTTGTTACTGGTGCTGGTGCTACTGTTACAAAAGATATTCCAGATAATTCAACTGCTGTTGGAGTTCCTGCAAGAGTTGTCAAGTAAAAGTTTGACAGCCCCATAGTATAAAAGAGGAAGGAAAAAAAAACGGAGTAATTCGCTCCTAAAAAATTATTTTTAGGAGAAAAAAATATGAGTATAAAGTCAAATTTTTTGAAAAAAATAGAAAAATTTCTTGCAGAAAATAATATAAAAGAATGTCTTTCTTATGAAAAATTGGTTGATTTGTTTCCTGATTTTTCCGATTTTTTAGCTTTGGAAAGAGAGAGAATTTCCAAAATGGCTGAATTTGATCTTTCATTTGGGCTTGAAAAAGGACTGATTGCAGGAGCTGATGAAGCAGGTAGAGGACCACTTGCAGGACCAGTTTGTGGGGCTTGTGTAAGATTTTTTGAATATCCTTTTATTCCATTTTTAAATGATTCAAAAAAGATGACTGAAAGAGAAAGAATAGTTGCAGAGAAATTTATATTGTCCTCAAATGCTTCAACAGCTATTTCTTTTGTTTCAAATATTGAAATAGATGAGATAAATATTTTAAATGCTTCACTAAAAGCAATGAAAACATCTTTTGATAATCTTTCTCCAGTACCTCAACTTCTTTTAATTGATGGAAATAGACCTATAAAAGATTTTGAAAAAAAGCAAATTTGTATTGTTAAAGGTGATTCAAAATCATTTTCCATTGCTTCTGCTTCAGTTCTTGCAAAAAATTCAAGAGATAGAATAATGGTTGAATATGCTAAAGAATATCCTGAATATGGATTTGATGTAAATAAGGGCTATCCAGTCAAAAAACATATTGAAGCAATAGAAAAATTTGGGCGTTCAAAAATTCATCGTATTACATTTATGAAATAATTAACTGCAGGAAATATTTTTTTAGTAAAGTATTAAAAAATATATTATTTTAATATAGTGGATAAATAGTATTTAATTTCATTTGGAGGTTTTTTATGGGAAGTCTTGTCGAAGGCAATACCCTGAAAGATCGTTATAAAATAGTAGAAGTACAGAATGAATATGCAGACCTTACCATATACAAAGCAAAAGATATGGCTTCGCATAATAGTCTTGTATATATAAGAGAGATAGACATGGAATCAAAGGGCTATAAGACATTTAGTCCAGAAATTTTGGAAAATTTGATTTCTATGTTGTCAACTATTTCTCATAGATGTCTTCCTAAATTTATAGAATATCATAGGGGAATGGCTTCAGGTTATATTATTGAAGAATATATAACTGGTCAAACTTTAGCAGAATCTATAGAAGGGCATGCTGGACCTTATGATTTTAGAGAAGCATATAATTGGATGATGGATCTTTGTGATTTAATACAATATCTACATTCTCAGGAACGTCAAATTATTTTAAGAGGATTAACTCCACAAGTTATAAAAATAACTCCTTCTGGCGATTTGAAAGTTATAAGTTTAGATAAAGCGAGATTTTTTAATCCTGCCAAAGACAGTTCTGATACTGTTTTTGTTTGGAATCCAGGTTATACATCACCCGAACAATATGGAACTCAAAAATCAGATGTAAGAGCAGATGTCTATGGATTCGGTGCGGTTTTTTATTATGCTTTTACTAAACAGAATTTGGGAGCGATGCACTTTAATTTTCCTCCCATAAGTCAATTCAACCCAAAATTTACTCCTGAACAGGATGCAATTTTTGCAAAATGTCTTGATAAAGATGTATATACAAGATATCAGTCAATATATGCCGTAAAAAATGATTTAATGAATCTAAATCCTTTTAAAAAGAAAGATGAAGAACCTGATTTATTTGAAGATGAACCAGAAAAAGAGCCATTTTTAGTTGTATTAAAGAAAAATTTAAAAGCAATGTGGGCAAAATTTATTGATTGGCTTGTAAGTATATAATATATTTTCAGAAAAATAGTATAATAAAACTCCCTTTTTAGTAGAGTAAGTCAATTTTACATTGATTTTCGTACTGCTTTGGGAGATTTTTTTTAAAAATAATAGGAAAAATTTTATGAATAATATTGAAAAAAATAAAAATACTATGAAGCGTTTTCAAATCTGTATTAATACTAATGATAAATTACCAAAATGCACCGTAATGCCCCTAAATTTATTTATGGGGATATAAGGTGCATTTAAAATAAAGGTTCAATGCCTTTATTTT
>JBGUKW010000011.1:0-2073 GCA_045114665.1 Candidatus Xenobia bacterium
TAATAGGCTTAAATTCTGATTCTTCTTTTTTTTCTTCATTATTGACATTGCCAAAAACTTTAGGTTTTCTATCTTTTCTCAATGAAGAGTCTTCTTGTTGCTTTTCAGAAGTTTTCCCAAAAAAGGAAAATGGTTTTATCTCAGAAACTTCATTTTGAGAATTTCCGAAAGTTCTTGTCTTTTCTTTGAGATTTTCAACAGGAGAATTTCCAAAAGTTCTTGTTTTTTCCTTGGGATTTTCAACAGAAGACATTTTATCATTTAAATCAAAATTATCAATATTTCTAGCCAAAGAAGTAGCAGGAAGCTTTTCATTTACATCTATATTATTAACAGGAAAATTGCTTTTTTCTTCTTCAATAATTAAAGATTTATCTGGTTTTCCATCCCATATCCTAAATATAAGCTCTCCTAATTGAAGTTTATCTGAATGATATAAATAACCTTCAGCAACAGATTCTCCATTTATAATAAGAGTTTTATTTGTTGCTTTTAATACAGCTTTATATAACTTTCTTTCTGAATCCCATTCAAGAAAAGCATGTATTCTTGCAAGAGAAGAATCCTCTATCAGGATCCAATCCCTTTTTCTCTCTTTTGGGGCAATTCTTCTGCCAATAATAATTTTGTCAGATTCTAAATCAAAAGTCTGTCCTTTTTGTGTTCCATTTATAACTTCAAGAACGAAATTTTTCGATTCCATAAAAAACAACCCTTTAGAATATTTTTTGAAATAAACAAAATTTTACATTTCCTCAACTTTATTATTTTTGCAAATAATAAAAAAAACCTTTCTAAAATTATTAAAAAGAGTAAAAGGATAAACATTTTTTTTGAAAAAAAATATATATAATAAATTTTAAGGAGAAAATTATGTCAGAATTAGGCAGAATTGAAAGCGTTCAAAAAATGGCCTGTCCAAATTGCGGAAATATCATAGATGAAATTTACGAAACATCTATAATAGATGAAAATAAAATATCTTGTCCAAGATGTGGACAAATAATAAGACTTCCCAAAACCATGATAGACAAAATAACAAGCTCAAAATACATAGGAACAAGTCTTGACATAACTTGTTAAAATTAAAAGGGGCTGTTTTATATCAAATTGATATAAAACAGCCCCTTTTAATTTTAACAAGTTATTTTTTTCTCTTCCAATTAACTCTAAATGATTCAGAAAAATGTTGAACTGCAACATCAGTCATTTCATTTTTTCCCATAGCTCTATATAAAGCATAAGGAACAGTAAAATTTTTAACACCATTACTGAGTAAAAGACAAAAATCTTCTTCCGTTTTTATCGAAGCAACCAAAAGTCTTTCTGGTCCTGTGATGTTCATTATCTCTTTTACAACTTTAAGCCCTTCGCCCTCTTTTTGTCTCTCTATTCTTGAATAATAAGGAATAATATATTTTGCCCCTGCAGCAAGACCTAAACAAGCCTGACCTGGTGAGTAAACAGCAGTTACAGCAACAGCAATTCCCTCTTTTGTCAATTTTGAAACGGTGTAATAACCATCTTGATTAGCAGGAACTTTTATAACTACAGGCCATCTTATCAATTCTCTGATCTTAGCAATTTCATATTGAACAGTTTCTCTGTCATCATAAATCAACTGAATAAAGAGTTCACCTGGGCTATACTTTCTTATCTTTTGCAGATAGTCAAAATATTCAACATCTGCAACATTTTCTTTTCCCATACCATGTGCAACAAGAGTTGGATTAATAGTTATTCCATCAACAAAAGGCGAATCTGTCAATGCTTCTAACTCTGCTAAATTTGCTGAATCTATATATAATTTCAAAAAGGAAATCCTCCTTATCTTTTTTTATAATATTATTTTATAAACATAATATAACAAAATTGAGCAGATATGTCAAAATTATTTTTCATGTTTTCTCACAGCCTTTCACTGGTACATAAAAACAAAAGGAAAAACAAATAATAAATTTTATTGGAAGAATGTACAAATTATTGATTTTACCGAAATGCACCGTAATGCCCCTAAATTTATTTATGGGGATATAAGGTGCATTTAAAATAAAGGTTCAATGCCTTTATTTT
>JBGUKW010000012.1:0-8256 GCA_045114665.1 Candidatus Xenobia bacterium
AAAATCCTGTTATTTTGACAAAGAATCAAGAACAGGATTTGGAGATAAAGAAGCAAGAAGATAAAGATTGGAACTCATATTCAACAAAGGCTCTTGCATTAAATCTTGGCAAGCAGGCGACTCTTTCTGGAGTTACTGGTCTTTGTATGGGGGCTGAATCTTATATTGATTCGCAAATTTTAAATAATGATGATGTTGAAGTTCGAGATTTTGTTTCAAAGTCTATAGAATCTGGAATTGATTTTGGGTTAAAGGTGGCTACTACAGGTGCTATTGAGGTTGCTGTAGAAAATGGAATTTTTCCTTTTTTGAAAAAAACACCTGTTGGGATACTTTCTTGTATTGGTTCTGGTATAGTTGAAAATTGTAAGACTGCTTGGAAATTTATAAAGGGTGAAATCAATGGACACGAAGCTCTTGATAGAGTAGGGCGTGTTGCTACAGTACAAGTAAAGACTGCTTTTGGTATTTGTTTAAAAAGAGAAACTTGTGAGAAAATTGGAGAAACTATTGGAGGAGCAATTTTTGGACCTCAAGGAAAAGTTGTCGGTAAAATAGCAGGAAATGTCATCAGTGCTGTTGCAAATACTGATGTTGGTAAGGCTATTGGTGAAGGTATAAAGAAAATTGCTAAACCTGCAGTTGAGTATGCTAAAAATTGTTGGAATACTGTTAAAAAGACGGCTGGTGAATGGCTCGATAATACTCGTAAAGCAGTTTCTAATGGTCTTAAAAAGGTTGGTAATTTTTTTAAATCGCTTTTTAGTTGATTATAGTTAATTTAAAAAAATAAGTAAATAAAAAGTTGCTATAAACTATCCAATATAAGCCTGTATACTGCCACGTTGTCATTGCGAGGCGTAGCCGTGGCAATCTAAGCCTGTAAATTATTATTTACTTAAAAATTGAGTCGATCGCCTCTATTTAGAATGGTGTCCTCGATCTAATTAATAATTACTAAATTTAAATTAAGTGGTTGAGATTGCCACGGTCGCATAGCTCCCTCGCAATGACATCGCCTATAAACATAGGCTATTTGGATAGATTTTAAAATTTTGAAATAAATAAATTAAGGATAAAATATTAGGAGATATTATGGCTCGTAAAATAAAATTTGCTCTTGAAATGGCTGATGGATCATTTGTAAGTAATCTTGAAGACCTTCAAAAGCATATTAAAACTAATGATGATGTGAAAAAACTTGTAGAATATTATCTTGATGGTCGTCTTGAAAGATGGCTTGAAGATAGATATTATGATGAAGAGGCAAAGAAACTTCAGTCAGTTGATAAAGATGATCCAGATTTTGCTTTAAATCTTTGTAAATCAATCGGTGTAAATTATACTCCAAATGAATCAGTAAATATAGATTTAATCGAATATGAAAAGCGAATGCGAAAAGCCCTTGAAGAAGTAACTTTAGAAAGTGAACTACTTTCAAATGCAGGTAGTACAGCTTCAACTCAATCTGATCTTGTTTTTCTACTAAAAAATGGAAAGAGTACAATATATCTTTGGGGTGATTCTTTTAAACTTTTTGTTATGAAAAATATAAGTTATATAGGCATATTGGGTAAGCCTTCCGTAGATATAGGTCTTCCAGATTTAGAATCTATAAAAAGTTATGGCATAAAATTGGAAAATGTGAAGTTACCTGAAAGATTTAATCCAAATCCTTTTAAAAATGCCAAAGTAGGGGATTATGTCAAATTTGGCAATTATCCTCAGACTTCAAATGGTGAAGTTCGACCTATAGAATGGCAGGTATTGTCGATAGAAAATAATAAAATGCTTGTGATTTCTCGTTATGGTCTTGACACAAATCGTTTTGATGGTAGTTCAAATAAATGGTCAAATAGTGAAATTCGCAAGTGGTTGAATGGTGATTTTTACAATGAAGCCTTTACTGATCAAGAAAAGAAATCTATAAATCTTTCTAATCTTTCAGATGTCGGCACGAGTGATAATGTTTTCTTTTTGAGTTATGACGAGGCAGATAGGTATTTTGCTAATGAGGATGCAAGAAAATGTAAGGGAACAGAGTATGCTGTGAAAAATGGTGCTTATGTAGATAGTAGTAATGGTTATAGTTATTGGTGGCTTCGTTCTCCTTATCTTAATTATGACAATTGTGTCTATAATGTCAACTATGACGGTCTTATCAACTACAACTATCTTGTTGACTGTTATAATCTTCTTGCGCGCCCCGCTTTGTGGATAAATCTTTAATCTTTTAATCTTGTGCCCTTAGGGCGCTAATCTTAAATAATTATAATTTAGTTAAAAAATAATTGTTTTTTAGGTTGTGATTTAAAAGAGGATATATTTAACTATTATTTTTTTTTCTCGGCCTTTTGGCCGAGTCAATTTTATAAAAAAAATGAGTGATAAAAAATCAGAACTTTCAGTTATAACAAAGGCAAAAGACCTTTGTTCTTACATTATGACTGTAACCCAAAAATCTCCAAAGCATTTTAGATATTCGTTTGTCTGCCGTATGCAAAATCTTGCCCTCGACATAATAGAAAATCTTTATAGGGCAAATGACATATTTCTTAATAAAAGCGACAGTATCTTGATTTCTCAGAGACTTAACAAACAGAGAGAGGTAAAGACTGATTTGAGGATACTTGGCTATTTTTCAATGTTGGCAATGGAACAGAAATGTATTTTACCAAAACAATATCAAATCATTTCAGAAATGATAGCCGATTGTCTAAATTTGCTTAATGCATGGGTTGCAAGTGATAAAAAAAGATTACAGCCTTAATAGGTTGTTATCAGGGATCTGATTGAAATGGCTTCGTTCTCCTAATCTTAATAATGACAATAATGTCTATAATGTCAACAATGACGGTAATATCAACAACAACTATAATGTTAACAATAATAATCTTCTTGCGCGCCCCGCATTGGTCCAAATAAAATATAAGCCAGAAACATATCCGAAAGTTCGGTATGTCCGTGCATAGGACCAAAGGAATCAGATTCCTTCCCATTTTTATGGGAGAAAACTGCTGGCAGAGAGCCTTACGCTTTTAGCTTTCGGTCTTTTTTGCGGTGAAAAATCCGCCTGCCAGCCCTCTTTATATTTTGTCTTTGTCTTTTCTGTACTCTGTCTCTTCCGTCTATAGAAAATTAATTTTTTCCAAACTGCATTTATTATCCAATTAAACAAACTTTTTGGAGGCAATACAACGAACGACATCACTTTTTCTCGTAGTAAAGACTAAAAAGAAAGCTCTTACTTAGAAGATTTTCTATTTTAAATAAAAATTAGAAAGATAAAACGAGAAAAATGTTAAAGAGAGTGTATTGCCTCCAAAAAGTAAAACTTGCAATTTGGTTATAAGTAGAAAGAAATATTAGCACCTAACAATAAACCATGTAAATGTTGTTTTGTGCATAAAAATCGAACGGCATCACGACCTTACGAGTGTCTAAAGTGAGATTTTTAAAACAAAATAACATTCGCCAGAAACTAAAAAAAAATGTATGAAAAAATATGGAATTTTCAAAATCTACTAAAAGCTCATCGAGTTGCAAGACTTGGAAAAAGATGTGAAAAAGCCGTTATAAACTTTGAATTAAGACTTTCAGAAAATATTTCTCGCATTTCACGAACTCTGAAAAATCATACATACAAAATGGCAGATTATTACAGTTTTATGATTCACGATCCAAAGGATAGACTTATAAATGCCCTTCACTATCGTGATAGAGTTGTACAACATTGTATTTGCGACGAGGTTTTAGCTCCTATCATTGATAAAATTCTAATTTATGACAATGCGGCTTGTCGTCCTAATAAGGGAACACATTTTGCACTCAATAGATTGAGCAGTTTTTTTAGGGATTTTTATAAAACAAATGGGAATAAGGGATATATTTTGAAATGTGATATAAAAAAGTTTTTTGATAATATCGATCATAAAATTTTGAAGCAAAAACTCCAAAATATTTTTGATGACGAAGAACTTTTGTCATTACTTTTTCAAATAATAGATAGCTATGAAAAGGCACCTAACAAAGGACTTCCACTTGGAAATCAAACGAGTCAATGGTTTGCTATTTATTATCTGGATTCTTTTGATAGACTTGTAAAAGAAAAATTGAGAATAAAATATTATTCAAGATACATGGATGATTTTATCCTTTTATGTGATGATAAAAATTATCTTAAATATTGCCTTGAAACTATGAAAGAATATTTAGGAGATATTCTTAAACTCGAATTCAATGCAAAAACACAAATAATCCCTTTAAAAAATGGTGTTAATTATTTGGGTTTTAGATTTTATCTTACAGAAAATGGAAAAGTTGTAAGAAAATTAAAGAAACAGACAAAGTTAAAATTCAAAAGAAAACTTAAATTTTTGAAGGAACAATATTCTAAAGGTAAGCTAAATATTGAGGATATAAGACAAGTCATAGTCAGCTATATAGGTCATCTAAAACATGGTGATACACACTGGTTGCTAAAAGAAAATTTGAATAAAACAATATTTCAGAAGTGAATGAGAAGTGTCTTTTTATTTGCCTGTTTTATGGTGATATTATATTCTCAATAGTTTGAGGAAAATAAAGCCTCTTGGTTAATATTTTAGATAAAACACCTTAATTAAAGGGGGATAAATGGATGTAATTTTATATGTACATGGAAAAGGTGGAAGTTCTGATGAGGCTAAGCTGTACAAAGATTTATTCCCAAATTTTGATGTTGTTGGCTTAGATTATAAAACATTCACTCCTTGGCAAACAGGAATAGAGATAAAAGAAGCTGTAAATTCCTTGAAAATTAAATATAAGAATGTGATGTTAATTGCAAATAGTATTGGAGCTTTTTTTTCAATGTGTGCAGATATTGAAGAAGATATTTCACATGCGTATTTTATATCTCCCATTGTCAATATGGAACAATTAATTGATGATATGATGAATTTTGCAAATGTAACTGAAGAGGAATTGCAACAAAAGGGAACTATTCAAACTGATTTTAATGAAGAGTTATCTTGGGAATATTTGTGTTATGTTCGAAATAATCCTGTGAAATGGAAAGTACCTACAGACATTCTATATAGCAGTAATGACAACTTAACTTTTATTGATACTATGAGATCTTTTGTCAATGAGCATAATGCAAGTCTTACCGTAATGGAATCTGGGGAGCATTGGTTTCACACAGATGAACAGATACAATTTTTACAAAATTGGATAAGAGAAAAGATCGTTTAGTGTACTTTTTTTATTTATTATATTTCTTAGAATTTTCACTTTTTGAGTGAATATTTTTAAAAATGACAGATTTTGTCAGTGTAATTTGTTATAATAAAATGAACAAAACAACGGAGGATTTGTAAAAATGGATAATAAAGATTTATTGATTTATCAGCTTCAAAAAGAAAATGATGATTTGCGATCTCAAATTCAAAATATAAAAGAAGAAAATAACAAACTTCGTCTTGAAAATGCAGGTGTAAAAGAACTTATACATTTTAAATTAAATCCAACAATGCAAGATGTAAGGGCAACATACGAAAATTTTAAAAGACAAGGACGAGTTTAGAAAAAATGGAGGATTCACAAATGGACAATAAAGATTTATTGATCGAACATCTTCAAAAAGAAAATGATGATTTGCGAGTTGAGCTTCAAAATCTAAAAGAAGAAAATAGTAAACTTCGTCTTGAAAATGATAGGCTTAGAAAACATGTAACGACTAAGTTGGTCGAGACTGGAAATCAGTTATTTTCTATGCTTGGATATAAGCAGATAGATATTAATGATATAATTAAACAATAAGTGCAAAAATCAGCTTTTTGAGGTTGTTTTTTATCATTTAGTCAGTGTTTTTGAAAAAAAATTAGATTTAGGAAAATAGAATTGGAGTATTTATGGAAATACAAGATACAATAAGAAATGCAAAAGTAGGTGATTATGTAAAATTTGGCAATTATCCTCAGACTTCAAATGGTGGAGTTCAACCTATTGAATGGCAGGTATTGTCAAAAGAAAATAATCAAGTTCTTGTGATTTCTCTTTATGGACTTGAAGCAAGGCGTTTTGATAGTAGCTCAAATGATTGGTGGAATAGTGAAATTATCGAATGGCTTAACAAAGATTTTAACAATGAAGCCTTTAATGAAGAAGAGAAGAAATATATAGGTAGAAAGTTTTTGTTGAGTAAGGGAGAAGCTGATGAATATTTTTCTAATAATGAATTAAGAAAGTGCAAAGCAACTAAATATGCTGTTAAAAATGGTGCTTTTATAGATGATAATGGCTTTACTTGTTGGTGGTTGCGTTCTTCTTTTGGTGGTTTTCCTTATAGTCGTTATCATGTAGATTATGTTCTTAGTGATGGCAATTTCAGTCACTATTCTGCTGACTATTCTAGTGGTGTTGTCCGCCCAGTTTTGTGGATAAATCTTTAATATTTTTTTTGAGGAGAGTGTGAATAATCTTTTTCAGACTTGTATCTTTTTTCAAATATATCTCTCAAAATATGTGTTCTATTTCAACTGTTTTTATCTTCTTTAGTCGCTCAAATATACTTTGGCGAACCACTGAATAAAAAAAATATAATAACTAAAATTAATAAAAAACATAAAATTCTGAAAATTGCTTAATCATAAAAACTATTTGCCTTAATATTTTTCATAACATACTCAGAATTAAGAAAAAATGGAGAGTTAAAAAATATGTTACCTGAGATTTTAGCACCAGCTGGAAATGCAGAATCTTTTTTATGTGCTGTTGAGGCAGGGGCTGATGCTGTTTACGCAGGAGTTTCTGCTTTTAATGCGAGGATGAGGGCTAAAAATTTTGATTTTTCCGATCTTGCAATAATGACTGATTATGCACATAGAAATAATGTACAAGTGCATGTTCCTTTTAATATTTTGATAAAACAAGATGAACTAAATTCAGCTTTGGAAGCGATAAATAAGATTGTTCAAGCAAAAGTTGATGCTTTCATCATACAAGATCTCGCTGTTTTGAAATTGTTAAAAACATATTTTCCAAAGATAAAAATTCATGCGAGTACACAAATGGCCATTCACAATTCTGCAGGGGCTTTAATTCTCGAGGATTTGGGCTTTGATAGAGTCGTTTTGGCAAGGGAACTTTCTGCCGAAGAGATAGAAACAATAAAGAAGAGAACGAAACTTGAAATAGAAGTATTTGTCCACGGTGCATTGTGTTTTTCATTTTCTGGAATGTGTCTTGCTAGTTCTTGCATTGGTGGAGGAAGTGGAAATAGGGGACTTTGTGCTCAACCTTGTAGAAGGCTTTGGGAAAATAGGGGAATAGAAAAATATTTTTTTTCTGATTGTGATTTGGATGCATCTCGTTTTGTCGAGTTTTTTAAGAAAAATAAGATTGATTCCCTGAAAATAGAAGGACGAATGAAAAGCCTTGAATATACTTCAAGAGCAGTTTCTTTTTGGAAATCACTTGTTACGGGTCAACCTCTTCCTGAGCCTGAAAATTTTTCAAGAAAAAAGACCGATTATTATATTTCAGGTGGAAAAGGAGCTATAATTAATTCCTCTTTAGCCCCAAGTGTTGGACAATTTGCAGGATTTGCCAAGAAATCGAATGAAATTATAAATATAACAAAATTAGAAAATCCCATTTGTGAGGGTGATATGGTTCGTCTCATAGGAAAAGGAGATAAAGAAAAATTATCACTTCGAATAACTGAATTGAGTTATAACAATAATTTGGTTTCAAGGATAGAAAAAGGGCATTCCTGTTCCTTTAAATGTGCTGAAAAAATTGATGAAAATGATTTTTTAAAAGTCTATATTTCGGGACGACCTGTCTTTAAATCTTCTGATATAAGTAGAAAATTAAAAAAGATTTATGCGACTTCTAAGAGATTTAATCCAATAACGAGAAAATTTAAAAATTTGTTTGAAGAATTTAATAAAAATTCTTCATTAAAAGTTAAAAAAAATAAAAATCATCTTTTATTTGTAAAAGTTGCAAATTTGGATAAAATCGAACAGTTAAAAAAATTGAATCCTGATTACATAATAACTCGATTTGATCCAGCAATAACACCTGAAAAATTTAAAAAGAAACTTGCAAATTTTCCTTTCTCAAAGATAATATTTGCTCCAAATATTTTTATTCCTGAGCAGGATTTAAAATTTGTCTCACAAGCTATAAGTAAATATTTTAATGTTGGATTTAAAAATTGGTATGCGGAAAATATTGGACATTTGAGCATAATCCCAAAAAACTCAT
>JBGUKW010000013.1:0-32628 GCA_045114665.1 Candidatus Xenobia bacterium
TATTATAATATTTTTAGTTTGTCAATATATTTTTATTGTTTTTTCAAAAAAATAACGGACTTTCATCTCGGATATAAGTAACCGAGAATTCCCGTCCGTTTTCTTAAAATATCCCTTGGGTATTTTTTGAGGTGAATTCGGCAAAGGTGGGTTCATATTTGGATTATTATAAATATCAGGATTATTCCCAGCAGGATTTATGCTTACATATTCATTTTTTGAATTAGAAGCAATATTACGAAGTTTATCACAATAAGGACAAACTGTAAAATCTTTCAAACTATTATATCCACAATTACTGCATTTCATATTTTTACCTCTAACCTAATTTAACTCATTGTGATAGTTAAAAAAAATAAGTAAATAAAAAATTGCTATAAACTATCCAATATATGCCTGTATACTGCCACTTTGTCATTGCGAGGCTTGGAAATAGAGGCTATTCTGGTGTATTTTAAAATATTAATCAACTAACACAAGGCGTTATTTTACCTGTTAAATACCTAAAAAATAAATAACACAACTAATTAATTTCTATCAAATGGAGTATTTATACCTTTTATTTATTTTCCTGTTTTGACATTATAATCATATTCTACAGGTATTGGGTTATCAGGAAGTCCTAAAATTTTTCTTAACTCTTGATCAAGAAATCGAGCTTCCGAATGGCTTTCAAAAGAAAGTCCTGTATTTATAATGCGTAAGCCTTTTTTGTATTCAGAAGCAAATGTATCATATTTAAAAATAGGCTCTTCAACTTCTATAAAAACATTATATCCCTTCTTAGGTCCTTGTTCATTATTATTTCTATTATTTATCTTACGAGCTGTATCATGAAATAAAATGTTATTATCATATTCACGAAAAAGATTACTATAGCGACTTCTCCTTCCGCTGGGACCTGAAAAAATAAAATCTCGTTTAACATTTACATTCTTTGTAAAAAAAGAAGAGAATTTATTTGACTTTTTAGTTATATCTTGAAACCAAGACGCTTTTATATTTGACTTTGAGATAAAATACTGTTTCATTGGGGATTTTACATAAATTCCATCTGAATTTACTTCAAAAGTAAAATTATTCATAATAGTGCTATAAGCAGAATTTATCAAAAAAGCAAATGGTGGTATAACAAGAACACTAAATAATAAATGAGTACACGATAAGTCAGCAGAAGCAAAATTTCCATTATTTAAAAACACCGCAGAAGAAATAAAAAATATAAGAATAATAAGAGCCCCTATAATATTAAATAACATATAGTTATAATAAAAATCTCCATCATCCATTGAATGTGAAATTTGAAATCCTTCTGCGGTTCTTGTAAATTCCCTCGGTTGACTTGTTGGCAAATCTACAACATTTGGAAGTAAATTAGGATTATATTGAGGAACAGGCTGACCTAATTGGTTATTTGAGATTTCATTATTAAAATTACTATTATTTTGTTGATATTGATTTTGATGTTTTACTTCTTCGCCACAATAAGGACATATTAAAAATTGTGTATCATCTTCATAGCCACAAATAGTACATTTCATATTTTTATTTTCCTACAATTAATTTCTATCAAATGGAGTTCTTGTATCTTGTTTTGGTTTTCCTGTTTTAAAATTATAATCATATTCTCCCTGTACAGGAGTATCAGGAAGTCCTAAAACTCTTCTAAATTCTTGATCAACAAATCGAGCTTCCGATGCACTTTGAAAAGAAAGTCCTGTATTTATTAGGCGTAAACATTTTTTATCTTCAGAAGCAAATATGTCATTTTTAAAAATAGGTTCATGTACTTCAATAAAAACATTATTAGCTCTTCTAACCTCTTTCTCATTGTGAAACATATCGCTATTATCTCTTTCGTGTCTATCATCAAATAAAATATCATCAAATAACCCTCTTCGTCTATATCTTCTCCTAAAGAAACTCATAAAAAACGATCCATAATTAAATTTATCAACAACTTTACTTATATTTTCAAACCAAGAAACTTTTATATTATTTCTTGGAATAAAACATTGTTTCATAAGAGATTTTACAGAAATACCTTCTGGTGATACTTCAAAAGTAAAATTATTCATTAATGTACTATATATATGATTTATCAATGAGGAAAAAGACATAAAAAGGAAAAAACATAAAAATAAGATAAAAAAAGAACCATCAGAACTTCTCCCATTAGTTGCACATATAATAAAAAATATAATAATAGAAAGAATACCTAAAATATTGAAAAATATATACCTATGATAAAATTCACCATCATCAACAGCATGGTTTATTTTAAATCCTGTCATAGTTCTGACAAACCCTTTTGGTTGTGTTGTTTGCAAAACATTATGAGTTACAGCACTATTTTGGGGTTGATTGATATTTGGATTAGTTGGTATAGCCCCAAAATCTCCATTATAATTAATAGGACTATTTACGGAAGAATTTATTGAATTATTTATTGAATTATTTATAACATTATTATTTTGTTGGGTAATTCTTTCACCACAATAAGGACATACTGAAAATTGTTTATCATCTTCATAGCCACAAATGTTACAACGCATATTTTTCCTCCCCTTTAAATTCCTAAAACTTTTTTAAATTGATATTTCAAAAATTTTCCAGTAATAACATAATCAAATGAAACACCTGTAAAAATTGTACCTTTTAACTTTCTTCTATTGATAACAATATCATTTTTCAATTTAATATAAACACCATTAGGACGAATATCATGAGGATCATAAGTATACCTCTTACCTCTTACTATTGGGGCAACATATTTTTTAGGGTCTGGGATTTCTTTTACAATAACAGAAGAAATATCTGAAGCAGAGACATGAGATATATTTGAATTATTGATATCATCAACAAAAAATAAATCTATTCCATTTTCATTTACATTTACTTCTCTAACTTTTCTATAATTTATTTTATTTGATATAAAATTTAAAATATAAGGTAATACGAAAACAAAAAATATAAGAAAAATAAAATAAGCGACTTTACTTTTACCAATAAATTTTTCAAAATTAAAAACAATAAAAAACAGTGTCGCAAAATAAATAATAACAGCAAAGATCAAATACAATAATTTTATTCTATCTTTGTAAATAAGATCACCTGCAGGTATATTTTTTCCTACCAATTTAAATCCACTGTCAGTATAAAAAAAACTATATTGATATGGAAATACAATCTCTTGTTTATCAATAGGTTTATTTTTTTCAAATTCTCCATAACTAACAGTATTAGTTATAAAAGAATCAATTTTTTTAGAATGTCTTTCTATAACTATTTCTGCATTTATTGAATCCAAACTATCAGAACTATCAGAACAAATATCAACTATTTCTTGTTTGTCAATAATTATTGGTTTATATTCTCTATCAATTTCTTTGTGTTCAAGTCCTAAAATTTTTTCAAATTCATTTTGCAAAAATTTTGCAGACTCATAATAATGAGTAGAAACAATATGAATAATTCTTAAATTCTTTCTATAATCTCTAAAAATATCACTATTAACTAAAATATATAGTTTATAATTCCTATCTCCTTTTACAACAAAAAATTGACTTATTGATTTGTTGGAAATAAAGATATTCTTTTTGGAATCATTTACAAAATCAATATTCAATCCAAAGTTATTTACAACAATATCACATCGTGAAATAAACTTATAATATTTTAAACTTAAAAATGGTTGTCCAACAACGATAATAAGTAGTATCGATATCGAGAAAAAATTAGGCATAGAATTACGAAAGAAATAAAAATACATCATAATCTCTACAATCATTGGGATTAATGCAAAAAAAAATATAAATAATTGTTTTTTATATCTGTATTTTTCCCCTAAATTGCCTATATTCTCATCTACTGAATATCTAACCATAAAATATTTAGCCTCTATTTAACATTTCTTTCCAAAAGTCTATTTATTCTAAACGATATGTATTCAGCTTCCTCAAAAGTCAAACTGTGCATCAAAACAGTATAATCAAATCTATTATTTACATTTGGATATAATTTTACACAATATATGCGAATAAATGCAGGATCTCCACTTGTTGAAAAACCAAAAGAAGTAATCCCTCCCTCTTTATTTTGATAATAATAGACTGTTTTTCCGTCCCGTTCTTGTTCTTCAGGAATTGCTTGGGAATTGGAATCAAGATTTATCTGTTTTTCTTTATCTGGTTTTTTACCAATTATATTCGAGTCAGAAATTTTCAATGTTTTACCATCAATTAAAAAACTTGAAATCTTTTTAAACAATAAAAAGTTAAATTCTCTCTTTAAGAAAAATTCTTGATCATCATCTTTAAGTATAAATAAATTTTTTGTGAACTCAGGCTTTGGAAGTTCTTGACCCTTGAGATTATCTTTTACTGTCGTATATTGTTTTTTTGAAAATTCAAATTCATCTTCAACTGGTCTATCTGGGATACCAAGAATTTTTTCAAACTCTTGTTCAAGAAAACGAACTTCTTTTGGATTTGTCATTTGAATACCTAAATCTATTTTATTTGTTGACCTATTTTTATCTTTTCCAACAAAAACATCTTTAACCGTTTTAATAAATAATTTATATGTATATACAAAGGCATTAGAACTATTACGAGAAGAAGAAGTATAAACTTTTTTTACAAAATAAAACTGGTATATATCATCTTTAGAAAGATGAACAAAATTTTCTTCTTTTATATTATAGACCTTAACTTCATTTGGAGTTACCGAAATAGTTAAATGTTCTCTATTTAAAATAGACATTATAACATTATAAAAAACTGTCACAAAAATAGAAGAGATAAAAATAAATATACCTATAGAGAACAAAGCAATGATACAAGATAAATCTGTTCCAAAAACTAACATCAATGTAAATAAAATAAAACAAAAAATTAATATAACAAAAATTATCGGTCCTATTTTAAACAAATCAAATTTTTTATCTGCAACAAAATTTGGTTCTATACTTATATAATCAAAAACAGCACCATTGTCAGTATATGAAAAAGAATAACCTTGAGGGAATGAAACATCGTTCAAAGTCAAATCTTCCAAAATTCTCTCTGCATTTTGTTTATCAGTTTGAGAATTACTGTTATTTTCCATTGCTTCTGTGCCACAAGAAGGGCAAAATTTACAATCACCAATATTTGTTCCACAATTTCTACAATACAACTTCTTTCCTCCAAATGTTAAATAATTTTCCAAATACTTTCAAACTTCTGTTTTATTTTTATTGCTGTATCTTCAGTCATAAAAGATAATCCAGTAAAAATTTTTTGTAAAACCCTATCTTTTTCAATAAAAATTTTATTTTTTCCAACCAAATATATATCATATGTGTTATAAGAAGGAGAATATTTTCCACCCTCATGTCTTATTTTCAGAATTTCAACATTTGAAATTTCATTCTGAGATATTTTAATTGATTCTTTTTGTTTACCATTAAGAGGTTTGAAATCAACAACAATTCCTTCACTATTTATAGAAATTTTTCTCAATTTATTACTCGGATTCATAATATCTGAAGAAAAGAACAAACCTGTAGATAAAAATACAAGAAATAAAACAGGAAAAACAACTAAAAAATTTTCATTATTAAATATTTTTATGCTCAATATTTCTTGTAAAAATATAATAATAAAAAAAATGACAAAAAATATAAAACTAATAATAAAAAAAATACTACCTATGGGATTACTTCCAAAATTTCCACTTGGTATTTCACCTTCAAAGAAAAAGCCCTCAGATGTTTCCCTATAAATATATTCTTTAGGCAAATGTAAATTATCTGCAAAAGAGTCATCAATATTATTTTGATTTTTAATTTTAATAGTATTTTCTTCTGAAGTTAAAATATTATTTATCTCATCTAATAAAAGAGTAGCCTTTTGTTTTTCTATAACAATACCTGTCGTTATAAATCCAAATTTTTTAATACCATTTATTTCAACATATAAATCTTGTTTCAAAGAAATAATTAATTGCATTAAATCATTTCTAAAAGAACATTTATCAATTACATTTTGAGGTATATTTATTTTTTTATCAAAATATTTAAAATTTATATCTATCCCATTTGGAGTTACTATAAAAGTACCTTTTCTTAGATTTTTATTATAATTATAAAAAACAATAAACAAAAATATTTGTGTTGCTATACTGATAAAAATAAGCAACATGCCTAAATTATCACTATGTAATTGTTCTGCTCCATAAGTATAACCAAAACAACAAAAAATAAGTCCACCAATCAATATTAAAATATATATTAGGAAATTGAATAAAATTCTTATAAAATTAAAATTATATGCAATATCTCCGCCAACAATATATTCAATTCTTAGTTCATTATTATTTTTTGTAAAAGAATAATTTCTCAATTCTTGTAAATAATCAATTTTTCCCATAAAACCTCATTAATATTTAGTTGTTAAATAATTTAACAGATTATTTAATTTTCAAGTTAATAAATAATATTATAAAATTCTACAAAAAGAATAAAGAATCTTTTATAAAAATAAAAAAAAACTTCTATTTTAGTTACTATTAGTAATCAAAAAATAGAAGTTTTTAGTTCAAATGCCTGTTTGTAATTTATGCGTGTTTTGCCTTATATTCTTTTAATGCTCTTGCAAGCTGATCAGGACAAGATGTTGGACGACCACCACAAGAAATTCCCTCTAATGTTGCAATAATATCATCAATTTTCTTACCTTTTACAAGTCTTGAAATTCCTTGAAGATTTCCATTACAACCACCAGTAAAAGCGACTTCTTTTAAAGTATCTCCATCAACTTCAAAATTTATAGCTGTTGAACAGGTTCCCTTTGTTTTGTAAATCATTTATTTATCCTCCATCCAATATTTATTAACGAGGTATAAACCCAACTTTTTTATAAACTTTTGCAAGTGTTTTTTCTGCAATATATGAAGCCTTTTTAGCTCCTTCTTTATATACATTTTCTAAATATGACTTATCGGCTAAAAGTTCCAACGCTTTTTCTCTTATTGGACGAATTGATTCAATTACAGCCTCACCTACAGCAGGTTTAAAAATACCATATCCCTTGCCGTCAAATTCTTTCTCAATTTCTTCAAAAGTCTTGCCTGTTACAGAAGAATATATATTCATAAGATTTGAAACACCAGGTTTCTTTTCTTTGTCAAAATAGACACAATGTCCTACTTCACTATCTGTAACAGCTCTTTTAAATTTACGAGCAATCTCTTCAGGCTTATCCATTAAAAATACACAACCAGCAGGAGAAGATTTTGACATCTTATTTTCAGGAGAAGCTAAACAATAAATTCTTGCCCCAACTTTTGAAATAAGAGGTTCAGGCATTTTAAATACATTGCCATAAATTCCATTAAATCTATTTGCAATATCTCTTGTTATCTCTACATGCTGTTTTTGATCTTCTCCCACAGGAACATAATCTGCTTGATAAAGAAGAATATCTGCCGCCATAAGTGCTGGATATGTAAATAAACCTGCATTCACATTGTCGCTGTGTTTTGCAGATTTATCTTTAAACTGTGTCATTCTCGACAATTCACCAAACATGACATAACAATTCAACACCCATGCAAGCTGTGCATGTGCAGGGACATGTGATTGAATAAAAAGAGTATTTTTCTCAGGATCAAGACCACAAGCAATGTAAAGTGCAAGCTGTGTCAATGTTCTTTTTCTGAGTTCAGCTGGGTCTTGTCTTACAGTAATTGTATGCAAATCAGCCATAAAATAATAACAATCATAATCATTTACACGGTCAGCCCAATTTTTTATTGCTCCCAAATAATTTCCCAAATGAAGTTCTCCACTTGGCTGAATTCCAGAGAGCATTCTTTTCTTTTCTTCCATTTTTAACATATTTCCTTAACAACTATTTTTTAGAATTATAATACAAAATAATCTTTTTTTCAATAGATAACATAAATAAAAAAGTGGCATAAAAATTTACACCACTTTTTTATATTTTTATTTTTTTTATTCTTTTTCTTTTTTATCTTCAGAAGATATCTGCAAGACAGATTTTTCACCAGGATTAAATCCTGCTTTTAAACAAGAAAGACCATCTAAAAAATTGTCTTTCTGCTCATCTGACACAAAAAACCTCAATGGAACTACATGAGCTCCCCTACCCTCTATGCCTTTTATATATAAATAATTTTCATCTGTTCTAA
Organism: Candidatus Xenobia bacterium; assembly: GCA_045114665.1. GTDB lineage: Bacteria > Vulcanimicrobiota > CADAWZ01 > CADAWZ01 > CADAWZ01 > CADAWZ01. The sequence continues at coordinate 8,197 of JBGUKW010000013.1, forward strand.
AATCTTCAAGTTCAGAAGGCTTTATGTCCAAATCTCCATAAATACTTTGAATTTCAAGGCAATTCTTCTTTAAAATATATTGCTTTGTTCCCTCAATCTGAAGCTCCTTTGGTGTTTTATTCATGATTGATTTATCATTAAAACCAACCATTATTTTATGAAATAACAAAGGAAAAATATTTAAAAGAGCTACAGCAAGAACAAATAATACTATATATATGTAAAGAGAAGGATTCTTTGACAAATCATCAAAATTTAACAAAAAAAGAATTGCAAAAAATATAAGTATAAAAAGCCCCATCTTTTTTATATTTTCAAAAACAGAAGATGTGTCAAGAGTTACAATATACCTATATAATGCAGCCATATCTTCATTTTTTAATTCTACAACAACTTTGTTTTCCATTATGAGATTATTCTGGTAATTCTTTCTTTATTATGTAATATACCATCTTACCACCACTTGGTGCTTTTCCCAATCTTGCAAATTTAGCGTCACAAATCTGTTCTGCAACCATCATATTTCCATTTTGTTGACTGTATTTAATTATGACTTTTGGAAGATTTTCAGGTTTAATCCAATATGGATAAAATTCTGTTGCACCTGTTGCAACAATTTCAATACTATTGCCTTTTTCTGTTGTCATAATATAATTTGGACCGTCCATTTCAACTTCTCCAACAATTATGTAAGCTCTCTTACCTGCTGGATAGGCTTCTTTATCACATACTCTTTTCATTACACAATAGCAATTTGCACAACATCTGCATTTACCTTGACAAGTACATTGATATTCACATTTGCACTTCTTGCAACATTTGCATTCTCCCAAGCACATGCATTTATCAGCACAATTACATTTGTAACAGCAATTACATTTTCCCCCACATTTACAAGATCTAACACATTTGCATTTATCACAACAACCACAAACTGACTTAAAAACTGTAGAATTAGCAAAAACAGGTGCTACTAAAGAAAAAAACATAAATGCAACTAATAGATACACAGCTTTACAATTAATTTTCATATACCCCTCCTTATTTTTTAAAATATCAGCGTTTTACAAGGAACGCTTTTATAAATCCATCAATTTCACCATTCATCACGGCTTGGATATTACCTGTTTCAAAGCCTGTCAAATGATCTTTGACAAGAGAATAAGGATGAAAGACATAAGACCTCAACTGACTTCCCCAACCTATGTCTTTATGTTCTCCTCTTAACTCACTTAACTTCTTTTCCTTTTCAATTCTTTCCTTTTCAAAAAGCCTTGATTTTAAAATTTTCATAGCTGTCAATTTATTTGAATGTTGAGAACGTTCATTTTGACATTGAACAATGATACCACTTGGAATATGTATCAATCTCACAGCAGAATCGGTCTTATTTACATGCTGTCCACCAGCTCCTGAACTTCTATATGTTTCAACTTTCAAATCTTTTGGATCAATTTCAACATCAATTTCATCATCATATTGTGGAATAATTTCGATCTGTGCAAAAGAAGTATGCCTACGATGTGCAGAATCAAAAGGAGAAAGTCGAACGAGTCTGTGTATCCCATTTTCACCTTTTAAATATCCATAAGCACTATTTCCATTGACCATGACCGTACATGATTTAATGCCAGCCTCTTCACCATAAGAAATATCGACAGTTTCTGTTTTAAAAGATGATTTTTGGCACCATCTCAAATACATTCTCAAAAGCATTTCCGCCCAATCTTGGGCATCTGTCCCACCTGCTCCAGAATGTACAGATAATATAGCCCCTCCCTTGTCATAAGGACCAGATAAAAGAGACTCTGTTTCTGTTTTTTCAAGAAAAGATAAAATCTTTTCATATTCGGAATTTAATTCTTTTAAAGCAGATTCATCCCCTTCTTCTGCCATTTCTGAATACACTAAAATATCTTCAAGCCCTCTATCTAGTTCTTGACATGTATTTATGACAGTCCTACATTCAGACTGTCTTGCAAAAAGAGGTTGAGCCTTTGCCTGATCATTCCAAATATTTGGATTATTTATCTGTTCTTCTATTTCTTTCAATTCATTGAGAATTTTAGGAAGGTCAAAGATACTCCTTTATTTTTGTTATTCTACTTTTCAAATCATCTATATCAATACTTTGATCCGCCATACTATCCCCCTCTTCTGTCATCATTCTTCTGTCTTTTGTCCTCTCTCTTTCTTTTGCCAAGAAATGATCGAGTCCTTGTGAATAAGCACGGAAATCAATTTTTGTTATTAATTTTACAGTTAAAAAAATTGATTTTCGCATAACTTAACTCGTTGTGCTAATTATTTTTTTGATATTTAACAGGTAAGAGAGTTTTTACGGTGTAAGTCAGCGAACGATATGTTTTTTTTCCATAGTAGTTTCTTGCAATTATAACTATAATATGCGGAAAAAAAAGAACTAGTGAGCGACTTATACCTAAAAACTAAGAATAATAATTATGGCACTTTATAAGAAAAATTACTATTTTTAACTAGCACAACGAGTTAACTTACTAAATTTCAAGAATGACACATTTTATAATATCACTAAAAAAATTGATTTCCGTATAAATTACTAAATCCCCAAAATTTGTTATTTTGCTCCACAACAATTTTTATATTTCTTTCCACTTCCACAAGGACAGAGATCATTTCTTCCTACTTTCGCTCCATTTCTGCGATATGGCTTTGCAGGTGCTTCATCTCCATCTTTATTCGTGTGCATATTTCTTCTTTGCTGTCTCTGCTGTGGAACTTCATCGCTTGAACGGAATTTGATTCTAAATAAAAATTTAACTGTATCTTCTTGGATTCTAAATTGAAGTTCTTGGAATGCCTGATATGCTTCATTTACATATTCAATACGAGGGTCTTTTTGACCATAAGCTCTCAAGTGAATACCATCTCTCAAAATATCCATTGAATATAGATGATCGATCCACTTTTCATCTAGAATCCTGAGCAGGGCAAATCTCTCAAGCTCTCTCATCAATCCTTCACCAATATCTGATTCTTTCTTTTCATAAATAGCTACGGCTTTTTGAGCAACAAATTCAGTCAACTTATCAATAGCAGTAATTTTTTTGAGTTCTTCCAAATTTAAAGGACTTTCACCTTCAAAAGGAAATTTCTCTGCAAAATCTGGTATAATACCATCATAATCCCAAGTTTTACTATGTGTTTCTGAAGAAGCATGAGAATCTACTATAGAAGAAGCCAAATTTTCTATCATAGAAATAACTGACTCTTTCAATTTTTCGCCTTTTAAAATTTGGTCTCTATCGCCATAAATTTCGGTACGCTGTTCATTCATAACATTGTCATAATCAAGAACAGATTTACGCATATCGAAATATCTCATTTCAACTTTTTTCTGAGCATTTTCGATTGCCTTTGTTACAAATGGATGTTCAATCACATCATCTTCACTAAAATCAAGTTTGAAATTGTCCATAAATTTGGAAATATTTTCTGCACCGAACAATCTCATCAATTCATCTTCAAAAGATACGAAGAACTTTGTTGCACCAGGGTCTCCCTGTCTTCCACTTCTACCTCTTAACTGGTTATCAATACGTCTTGATTCGTGTCTCTCTGTTCCTATGATATAAAGTCCACCAAGTTCTTTAACTTCCTTTTGTGCATTATCTGATTCTGGTGGATTACCTCCCAAAAGAATATCAACACCTCTACCAGCCATATTTGTTGCAATGGTAACTGCACCTTTTCTACCAGCTTGTGCAATGATAGTTGCTTCTTTTTCATGATATTTTGCATTGAGAACCTGATGTGGAATTCCCTCTGTTTTTAACATCTTGCTAAGAAGTTCTGACTTTTCAATAGACCTTGTACCAACAAGGACAGGTTGTCCTTTTTCATGTAGTTCTTTTATCAGATTGATAACTGCTTTGAATTTACCTTTTTCTGTTTTATAAACAGCATCAGGATAATCTTTTCTTATATTTTCTTTGTTTGTAGGAATTACTACAACATCTAAATTATAGATTTCTCTAAATTCTCTTTCTTCTGTCTTTGCAGTACCTGTCATACCACAGAGCTTTTTATAAAGTCTAAAATAATTTTGGAATGTAATTGAAGCAAGTGTCTGATCTTCTGAGCGAACTTTCATTCCCTCTTTAGCTTCAATAGCTTGGTGAAGACCATCTGAATATCTTCTTCCAAACATTAGACGACCTGTATTTTCATCTACAATGATTACTTCGCCATCTTTGACAACATAGTCAACATCTTTTTTATAGAGTTCTTTTGCTCTCAAAGCCTGATTGACATAGTGAGAAAGCTCCATATTTTCATTGTCATATAGATTTTCAATATGAAGTGCTTCTTCTATTTTTATGACACCTTCATCAGTAAGTGGAGCAGTTTTTGCTTTCTCATCAACAGTATAATCTACATCTTTTACAAGATTTTTGACAAGTCTAAAAAATTTGACATAAAGGTCAGTGCTTTCAGCTCCACGTCCAGAAATAATAAGAGGAGTTCTCGCTTCATCAATCAAAATGGAGTCAACTTCATCAACGATTGCATAAAAACGCCCTCTTTGAACCCTTTCTTCTAACTCCATAACCATGTTATCTCTTAGGTAATCAAAACCAAATTCATTATTTGTTCCATAGGTTATGTCTGCATCATAGGCTTCTTTTCTCGAAACAGGTCTCATATGTTCAACAGTTGCATCTTTATCAACATATTCTGGATCATAAATAAAAGCCTCTTCATGTTGAATACTTGCAACAGATAATCCCAAATAATGATAAATAGCCCCCATCCAAGAACTATCTCTTTTTGCCAAGTAATCATTGACTGTAACAACATGAGCACCTTTTCCACAAAGAGCATTTAAAGCAACAGGTAATGTAGCAACAAGAGTTTTACCTTCACCAGTCTTCATCTCTGAAATTCTGCCTTGGTTCAAAACCATTCCACCTATGAGCTGTACATCAAAATGTCTCAATCCAATAGTTCTGACAGAAGCCTCTCTAACAAGTGCAAATACTTCATTTAAGAATGGATCAGTATTATCATTTCCATTTTTTTCAATTTCTTCTTTTATTTCTTTTATTCTATCTTTTATGTCTCTTTCAGACATATTTTTAACTTTTGATTCAAGAGCATTTATAGCCTCGACTCTTTTTCTATATTTTTTTAACTCCCTTTCATTTCCATCGACGAGTTCATTAAACCATTTTACAAAGCCATTCATTTAAATATATCCCTCCAAAGGATAATATAATTGTCTTTTAAACACTAAATCAATATTAATAAAAAGCTGTCCTCGAAACTATCTCCGACGACAGCTTTTTTAACTTCAATAAATATTAAATAAAATCCTTCATGAAACCTATCTAAGTCCACCAGGTCTTACAGCAAGTCCAAACGGCTTACTTGTTGTAGATCTGCTTGTAGTTTGAATAACTGAATTTGATTCAGCATTTATGATGCTGATATCATTTTCTGTATTATTAGATACAAAAACTCTTGTTCCATCAGCACTAACACCTACACCAAGTGGACCTTTTCCTGTTGGAACAGTTGCTATAGTAGAACAAGTTCTTCCATCTAAGACAGAAAGGTAATGTGAGCCAAAATTAGTGACATAAATTCTGTCACCTGTTGGGCTTGTAGCAACTTTTGTTGGTTGAGTTCCAACTCTTACATTGCCCATAAGTGCCAATCTTGTAGCATCTAAAACAGACATAGTACCACTATTTCTATTTGCTACAAATAGATATTTTCCATTTGGAGATAAACACATACCTGCAGGAAAAGCACCTACTGGACATGCCCCTAAAACCGTTCCAGTTTTACTTACAGCAAGAACTTCTCCAGCTGAATTAGTTGCCATAGCGATATATACATAATCTGTACCAACAGCTATAGCTCTTGGCTGTGCTTCAGAACCAATTCTGCCTGAGTTAGCAACAGGATAAAAACCTATTGCTGAATTTGTTCGTGGATTTATTGCTAAAATACCAGGACGACTGCCTGAAACAGAAGCATACACATTGCCATCTGGAGCTCTTGTTATATCTGTTACAATACCACCTGAAGGAATTGTCCCTATAACTCTATTGGAGTTTGCATCTATAACATGTATATACTGAGTATCTGTTGAAATAAAAACCTTACTTCCTGTATTGTCAAAACAAACCCAATAAGGCTTTGTTGACATCTCAACAAATCTTGTATTTTTGGGAGAATAAGGATCCATAACAGCAACAGTATTTGGTTTCTCTGACAATGGAGTAAAATAATCTCCTCTTGTCTGTGGATTCATAAAATCATTATGTTTTGTAGGAGTAGGCATTCCTGTCAAAGTATTTACATCTGCACCTGCTGCAATAGCTGCTTTAAACTGCATTGATGTCATATTTGAACCAACTGCAGGAAATTTTGAAGACCCTGCTGAAGCAGGTGAACCAGGAGCTGTTATAGCAGAAAAAGCTACATAAAGTGCATCTGGAATATATTCATTTCCTGCTTGTTGTTGCAAAGAAGGGTCTTGTTCGGTAATACGAGCATTTTTCTTTTTTGTCAAAATAAATACTAAATTAAGCGGAACTTCTGTGAGTGTTACTCTTTTTGTTTCAAGATAATATCCATCTTTATATGCACCTATATTATATATACCTGGTGGAATATTATCATGCATAGTAAAAACACCTTTTATATTAGTTACTGCACTATAATTAGTCCCTTCTATTGTAACAATAGCTCCAGCAATGGCATTACTTGAAAAATCGTAAGATTTTCCAGCTGAAGCTACTGATTCTATCACTTTTCCTGTTATAACACTGGCAAAAGCATAGGAAAACAAAGAAATAAAACAAAAAACAAAGATTAAAAAAGTTTTAAATATCTTTATCTTCATATATTTTCTCCTTGACAATATTTTTTATATAATACTTAAATTTAAATATTTTTTGGCAAGTACAACAGCTGCAAAATCATCATAAGGCACAGGAGGAATTTGAAGTCCAATAGGAATGATTTTAAAAATACCTTTTGGAGGATATTCCTTAAAATACAATTTCCTTGCAATTTCTGTGGAATGAGTTTCATCAACAATATCAATAGGAATATTTGGTATTGAATCAATAATCCTTTTCTTTATCGTTTTTGAATTAGTACCTGAACCTATCAAAATTTTATCAGCAGAATATTTTTCTGTTAATTCCAATAAATTATCAACAACACTATTTGTAGTAACTACTTTTCTTTTTAAAACAGTTCCAGAGGAATCAACAACAGCAATTCCACATTTTTCCCGTCCTGGATCAACAGAAACAATTACTGACAATTAAACCCCTCCTTCCTTTATATAAAATAGAAGAAAAAACGACAAAAAATATTTCATAAAATTTTCACGATCGCCTTGCATTTATAAATAAAATTATACCTATTATTCCAAACACAATATTTGGAATCCAAGAGCCAACAAGACCAGAAACAGTTCCACTTATTCCCAAAGCTCTTCCTAAAGTCATCAATATATAATAAAAGAGAATAAACACCAAAGAAAGTCCCAATCCCAGTGAAGTGCTAGCTCTTTGTGGTCTAAGTCCTAAAGGAATACCAAAAAGCCCAAATATGAAACAAGAAAAAGGCAGAGCAACTCTCTGATGAAAAATAACATCCAGTTTTCTATAAAGTTTAGTATATTCAGCAACAATATCTGGATCAGAAGCATTCATAGCGACTTCCTTCATCATAGCAATTCTCTGTTTTAATGCTGAATTTGAAAGTTCACTGTGTTTTCTCTCTCTTTTTGAAAGCTGTGTTGGATTATCTGCAACAGGTAAAACTCCCATTGTTGATTTAGATTCATATTTTATTCCCTGTTCTGCATCAAAATCATAAGTTCTAGGTGAATATAGATACCAAAGATTATTCTGCCAAATAGCCTTAGAAGCATAAACTTCTCTTGTTCTATGAGATTTATTAAAATAAAAAATACAAACTCCTCTCAAAACTCCCTGTTCTTCATCGAGACTTTTTGCAAAAATTCTTCTCTCAGTACCGTCTTTTTCTACAGTTGAAAATACAAGATTTTGCTTTTCTTCAAGGCTATCTTTCATAAGCTGTTGCATGACGATATTTGTAGCCGTATAATTAGCATCAGGAACAATATACATCGACATAAAATATGAAACAATAGAAATACAAAATGTAAAAATAAGTCCTGGAATACCTATTCTAAAAAAGCTAATACCACCAGCTTTCATAGCTATTATTTCACTTTCTCCTGACAATCTTCCAAATGCCATCAAAGTACATAATAAAATTGCCATTGGAAAAGTATATATAAAAACTTGTGGAAGACTTGCCAATATATATCTAAGTAATAATGTTGCTCCACCTTTTGTTCCCAATGAAACCATATTTGAAATAAGTTCATTCGAACTTGCAGACATAAAAAGAATACTAAATGCAGCAACTCCATATATAAAAGGGAAAAAGAGTTCTGACAAAACATACTTATCTAAAATCTTCATAAAAAATCAGCTCCTCTTACATCAGCGTGCAAATGGATTGTCATGAAATCCCGAACCTAAATAATATTTAATAGCAATAGGATTATTTGCAACTTCTTGAGAAGTACCTGAAATCAAAATTTTGCCTTCTCTCATGATGTAAGCTCTATCTGTAATTGCAAGAGTTTCTCTTACACTGTGATCTGTTATCAAAATACCTATATTTTTTTGGCGTTTTAATTTTCTTACTATTTCCTGTATTTCAGCAACTGCAATAGGGTCTATACCAGTAAAAGGCTCATCAAGTAAAATAAAATGTGGTTCAGTTGAAATAGCTCTTGCTATTTCAACACGCCTTCTTTCACCACCTGAAAGAGTATATGCAGGCTGTTTGCAGACCTTGGTCAGACTAAAATCTTCAAGAAGAGCTGGGAGTCTTTCCTTCTGCTCTTTCTCTTTTACCCCTCTCATCTGCCATATCAACTTTATATTTTCTTCAACAGTCAATTTTCTAAATACAGAATTTTCCTGTGCCAAATAACCAATTCCAATTCTCGCTCTTAAATGCATTGGTTTACGAGTAATGTCTTTTCCATCTAAAAGAATCTTTCCTTTTTCAGGTCTTATGAGGCCTACAGCCATGTAAAAAGAAGTCGTTTTTCCTGCACCATTAGGACCTAAAAGTCCAACTATTTCTCCTTTTGTTACATCAAGACTGACACCATCAACAGCTCTTCTACCTTTATAAGTTTTAACAATGTCACAAATTTCAAACTTCAAAATGACCTCCAAGAATAATTAAAGAACTAAACATTAATAAACCTGTCTCATTTTTTTGAAAAAGATTTTTTCAGATCAGATGGAGAAGAATAAATGCCTGAAACATTTCCTATGAGTTCAACATCTTTTGTTTCGGGATCGCCTATCATTTTATCTCCTGTCAAAATATAATCTCCTCTAAAAAGTTTCACTCCATTATTACCATAAACCTTTTTATTTTTTCCATCCCAATTCAATTTTTGGGCAATCATTATATCACCTGAACGCACCATCAAACCTTTTGATTGCTTATTAAAAAATACATTTTCATTTTTCATATCAATATCTGCTTCAGGAGATTCAAAAATTATATATATATTTCCAGCTTTATCGTAAAATCTACATAAAACCTCTTTGGCATGACTCTTTTCTTCAGTATCTTCCAAAGAAATTTCTTTTGCTTCTATTTCCCAATATTTTATACCATCTTTTTTAGAAGTTATAATTGTATCAGTAACCTGTGGTTGCATTACTGCAGGCAAATCAGGAATATCTTTTTTCTTGTCTTTTGCAGAATCAGAATCCAAAAATCCCTTATATGTAAAAATAAGAACAATTACACCAATAACAGCAATAGCAGGAAGAACTGATAATAGCTTTTGAAAAAAAGTCATAAAATATCCTCATAAAATTTGATTAATTATATTATTATATAACAAAATAAAATATAAATCAATTACAAAAGCAAAAAAAAGCTGTCTGAACAAAAATTGTACAGACAGCCCAAAAATCAAATATTAATTAATGTCTCTTTCTCTCTCCTGGAGAATTTCCATTGAGAACTTTAATTCTTATTTCTTCAGGAACAACGATGTGTTTTTTCTGTTTGATATATGCTTCTACTTCATCTCTAAGAACTTTTGCTGTATTAATATTCTTTGCATTTTGAAGTTCTTTACAATCTTTTGAAGCACCAAATAAGAAATCAATTGTTGCAATTTTATATGTCTTATTAGGATCGAGGTCTTTGCCATTGATTTTGATATTTGTTACTCTGTGATCAAAAGGTTTCTTTGAATCATAGTCACACTTGATTCCAGATACTTGTGTAAAAGATGGACGATCAACATAATATTCTATGATTTTTGCCAAATCAGAACCTTTGACTTCACAAGTCATGAGTGCATTGTCAAAAGGAAGAATTGTGAAAACACTGCCTCTTGTTATTTTACCCTTTGAAAGACTTGCTCTGATACCGTGTGTATTGATGAAAGCAACATCTGCACCTGTTACAGCCTTCATGATATCTGTTACGACATCACCAGCTGAAGTTGTACCAGAACCTTTTACCTGATACTCTAAATGAGTAATATCAGCAGAAAGATCTCCAAGAACTTCGTTCATTGATTTGTCAACTTTTTCTTTGTATGGTGCTAATTGTTTTGCTAACTTTTCATCACCAGCAATATTGTGAATCAATTTACCTTCGAAAGAAATTGTCTTTCCTGTGTCAGCATCTATTTTAAGTCTTTCAAAACCGATGAATTTTCCCCATTCACCAGCTTGGCATACTGGAATTCCATTGACCATGTAAGGATTGTAAACTGGTGTATGAGAATGTCCACCAATTATGAAAGTAATTCCACTTACTTTTGATGCTATGTCTAAATCTTCTTTATAGCCATTGTGAGAAACAACACCAATTACTTTGATTCCCTGTTTGTTGAGTTCTTCTCTGTATTTGTTTATTGTCTCTACAGAATCAAGAAATTCAAGACCTTCTACATTTTTGTGGAATGACATTCTTGGAGTTGATGGAGTTGCAACACCAATTATACCAATCTTCATTCCAGCTCTTTCAACAACGATATATGGCTTGACACCAGCTGGAACTTGACCTGTAGCTGTTTCTATAACATTGGCACAAACTGTTGGGAATTTTCTTCTCTGAACTTGGCGAAGAAGTGCTTTCTGTCCCCAGTCAAATTCATGATTTCCAAAAGTTGTGCAATCATAATGTACATAGTTCATGTAATCAGTCATTGGATCACCCTGGAAAATGTTTGAAACAGGTGTTCCTTGTGATATATCACCAGCATCGATAAGAAGAATCTTGTCTGCTCCATATTCTTCTCTTAGTTGATTAATTCTTGCAGCAAGATTAGTCAATCCACCATAATATGCACCCATTTGTTTAAAATAATATGGATACACCTGACCATGCATGTCATTTGTATGGAGAATTATAAGCTCTTTTTTGTCAAGAGCATAGCTGGAACCTGCAAGGAATGCGATAAACATTACCGCAAGTATAAATGCCATACAGGTATTTCTAAAAATTCTCATAAAACAAAAAACCTTTCTATAAAATTAATCCTTTTTGAAATAGACACAAAAATGTGACAAAATTGCTTCCAAAACGCCTCCTCCAATAGCTCTCGCTTTATCGGAGACAAGAAAACAATTTACATTTTCTCGAGGATCTATATCTCCTATTTTTTCATTTTTTTTAACAAAAAGTCCTTCAGAAATAAGACCTCTAATTTTTCCTCTAAAAGGAGCTCTGACTTCTAAATCTCCTATATGTGCTATTAAATCGCCTTCTTCAAGCAAATCTCCAATCTTACAATCATGGATTATTGTCCCCTCAGCAGGCGATCTAAAAACTCTTTCAGCCCCTTTTCCAGCTATAATTCCTGGAATGCCTGTATCTTTTTCAGGTTTACCATTTTCAATCTTACGTCCTAAATCAATTCCTCTATTTGTTTCAATTACAAAATCACAGTCAACACCAGCATTAAAACCTGGTCCTATTCCAATTTTCAGACGAGCAGGAGGAAATTTGTCATTTCTCAAATCCTTCAACATTCTTGCATCTACAATTACATCTGCCCCTGTAAAATCAAATGGCTTTTCTTTTGTGTCCAAAACAACTGGAATATAATTTTTTGAACAATCTTTAGAAAAAGGATAATCTTCAAAAATTCCCTTTATTCCTTCTATAACAACTTCTTTTTCAAAAACGGCACTTGAAAAACTTACAGTCCTTCTGACAGTTTTTGGTTTTTCCAATTCTGTCATAACAGGTCTAAAACCACTTTCAAAAAGTCGGCATGCAATTCCAGAAGCAAGGTCTCCCCCACCTCTTATCACAACGACCATGTCTTTTATATTCAAAAATGTACTCATTAGGTACCTGCGGAATAATCTGTAGCATAAACTACTTGTTCAGGAGTCAATTTATCTATTGCCTTACCCATTGTTCCAAGTTTCAAAAGAGCAATTTCTTGGTCTTGTTCTTCAGAGATATCATATACTTTCTTTTCCATATATGCACCCTCATTTTTCATTCTGAGCATAGACATAAATTGATTTGCAAAACTCATGTCCATAACCTCTGAAGGATGACCTTCAGCTCCTGCCAAATTGACTAAACGACCTCTGCACAATAAGTAAATCTTCTTACCGTCAGCTTTTGTATATTCGTCATTGTTCAATCTTATCTCTCTATGAGATGTTGCAACTTGTTCCAATTCAGGAATATTTATCTCGACATCATAATGACCTGTATTACATACAACAGCTCCGTCTTTCATTGCTTCAAAGTGGCGTTTTACGATTACATCTTTCATTCCTGTTGCAGTTATAAATATATCGCCAACTTTTGCAGCTTCGTCCATAGGCATTACATCAAAACCATCCATGACCGCTTTTAAAGCAACAGTTGGTTTTACTTCAGTAACAATAACTCTTGAGCCCATGCCTCTTGCTCTCATGGCCAAACCTTTTCCACAATGACCATATCCAGCTACTACAAATACCTTTCCAGCTAAGAGGATATTTGAACTTCTAATTATACCGTCAAGAGAAGATTGACCTGTGCCATATATGTTATCAAAATCCCATTTTGTCTCAGCATCATTTACAGCGATTACAGGATAGAGAAGTTTTCCGTCATTTCCCATTGCACGAAGTCTGTGAACTCCTGTTGTTGTCTCTTCTGTTCCACCAATTATTGTCTTTGCCAATTCTGGAAAACGATTGTGAATTGTAAAAATCAAATCTGCTCCATCATCCAATGTCAATGTTGGCTTGAAATCCAATGTTCTTTCTATACACCAGTAAAATTCCTCTACAGAAAGACCATGCCAAGCATAAATAGATGCTCCGTCAGCTGCCAATGCTGCTGCTACATCGTCTTTTGTTGAAAGTGGATTACAACCACTCCATGAAACTTCAGCTCCTGCAGCCATAAATGTTCTGACCAAAACAGCTGTTTCTTTTGTAACATGGATACAACCAGCAATTCTCATTCCCTTTAAAGGCTTTGATTCACTATATTTTTTACGAAGTGCCATCATCACAGGCATGTGAGCTTCTGCCCAATCTATTTTCTTTCTTCCAGCTTCAGCAAGAGAAATATCTTTGACTTTAAACTTTTCCAAAATACGCCTCCTTCTGTACCAAACGGTACAAGTTCGTTAAAATAAAATAAAAGGGAGGGTTTTAACCTCCCGACAAGTTCAGGAACTAAAGAACTATACAATATTTATAACTTCTTTTACTTCTGGAATCTCATCCATTATTGCTCGTTCAATTAACATCTTTAATGTCAATTCACTCATTGGACATGCCCCACAAGCTCCTTGAAGTCTAACCTTTACAATTCCATCTTCTGTAAGTTCAATAAATTCTATATCTCCGCCATCTGCCTGTAATGCAGGACGGATACTATCAATAACAGCAGTTACTTTATCTTTCATTTAAAAAGTCCTAACTTTCCTTCAATCTCAAATACAACGGAAATTCTTCAACAAGTTCTCCATCTAAAAAAACTTGAAAATAATAAGGTCCTCCGTCTTGGAAAACGATCTGATTCACATCTGTTTTTAAATTAACACTTTCAGTAGGGTTATTTAAAGTAAAAAACATTTCAGGAGATTGGGATATAATCATACTTTTAGAAGAATTCATTATTTTAATCTGCTGTATGTGAAATCCCTCACCTTTAACCCAAGTTGACATGATTGAAAACTGAGGATATGTAACAGGAAACTTAGGTACAAAAAGATCAGAAAAAATACCATAACAAATCATCTTTCCTTCTAAAGCTGGTACCACAGCATCACAAAACAAAAAATTTCTCAGTTTAGGCTCCATATTTTAAAACAGCCTTTCTCAGGTATTATTGAATAAATATTCGCTTTATAAGTCTTTCTGTCCTTTTGTTTTATCATTTCTAAAGACTGAGGTTAATTTTTTATTAAGTTTTTACTAATTCAAATTATTTAGCCCAAATTAATAAAACTAAACCTCAGCCCTTAAATGTTAAATATCGTCGTCATCAAGTCCCATATCTGAATCAATATCTGAATCAAGAGATGAATAGTCATTCTCTGGAACACCATAGGAATTCATCATAATATCTTCGACACTTTCCTCAGTCATTCCATAATCATCAAAATTTGTCTTGTCTTCAATATCATCATCTGAGTTGTAATCAATATCAGAAGAATCATTATCCTCAGACTCATTGTAATCGTTATTTCGAGGTGAAAATCCGCCAGCCAGTGCTTCTGTCAAATCCATACTCTCATCATACTGTTCTTCTTTCTTATCATAATTATGAGCAGGCTCGATAGCACCGTCAAACTCGACTTTACGGTATCTCTGCATACCAGTACCAGCAGGAATGAGCTTACCAATAATGACATTTTCCTTCAATCCAATCAATGGATCTATCTTTCCATTAATAGCAGCTTCTGTCAAAACTCTTGTTGTTTCTTGGAATGATGCAGCTGACAAGAATGAATCTGTTGCCAAAGATGCCTTTGTAACACCGAGAATTACGGGTCTTGCTGTTGCAATATGGTCTTTGCAGTCTTCACCATATTGTTCAATTATCTTGGCATTTGCATTTTCAAATTCGTTTACATCTACAAGGCTACCTGGCATCATACTTGTATCGCCAGAATCCTCAATTTTGACTTTTCTCAACATCTGTCTAACTATAACTTCAACGTGTTTATCATTGATATCAACACCTTGTGATCTATAGACAATTTGAATTTCATCAACAATGTATTTCTGTATTTCAACAACACCTTGAATTCTCAAAACATCATGTGGATTTTTTGAACCTTCAGTTAGTTGAGTACCAGCTTTAACTCTTATGACATCACTTTCAGTGCCATCTTCCCTCATCACATGAGGCAATTTTCTAAGTCTTGCTGTAGTAGGAACTAAATAACAACATTCAGTACCATCATCCCCTCTTACAACGAGCTTTCTCATTATGCTATTTTTGTCATCTTCAATGGTAAATACACCATCAATTTCAGAAATAACTGCACAATGTTTTGGTTTTCTTGCTTCAAAAAGTTCTTCAACACGTGGAAGACCTTGTGTAATATCTTCAGAAGCAACACCACCAGTATGGAAAGTTCTAAGTGTAAGCTGTGTACCAGGTTCACCGATTGACTGAGCAGCAATAGTTCCAACAGCTTCACCGATTTCAACGGTCTTTCCTGTTGCCAAGTTTCTACCGTAACATTTACGACAGACACCATGTCTTGTTTTACATGTTAAAACAGAACGAACTCTTGCACCGACAACTCCAGCTTTATCAATCAAAGCTGCTTCTTCTTCAGTTACTTCTTTGCCTTCTGGAACTATAACTTCACCTGTTTCAGGATGTATGATATCTTCTGCCATGAATCTACCAAGACAACGCTCACCAAGAGAAACGATTGAGTTATAGCCATCATTAATATCTGTTATATATACAGATTCTGTACCATGGCAATCATCCTCATTTACAATAATATCCTGAGCAACATCTACAAGTCTTCTTGTCAAATAACCAGAATCAGCAGTTCTAAGTGCAGTATCAGCAAGACCTTTTCTTGCACCGTGTGTTGAAATAAAGTATTCCAAAACAGAAAGACCTTCTTTGAAGTTTGCACGAATTGGAAGAGGAATAATTCTTCCTGAAGGGTCAGACATAAGACCTCTCATACCTGCAATCTGTTTGACCTGTGCTGGGTTACCTCTTGCACCAGATGTAGCCATCATGTAAATAGGATTTAGACGGTCTAAATATCTCATCATGGCTTCTTCAACTTCACCAGTTGTATTTGTCCATATAGATACGATCTTTCTATATTTTTCCTCGTCTGTGATGAAACCTCTATCAAATTGGCGTTCTGCTACAGCAACAGCTTTATCAGCTTTTGCCAAAATATCCTTTTTCTCTGGAGGAATTTGGACATCTTCGATACCGATAGAAGTTCCAGAAATCGTTGCATACTTAAATCCGAGTGCTTTTATATTGTCAAGAAGTATAGCTGTCTTAGAA
The DNA here is from genome assembly GCA_045114665.1 of Candidatus Xenobia bacterium. Taxonomy (GTDB): domain Bacteria; phylum Vulcanimicrobiota; class CADAWZ01; order CADAWZ01; family CADAWZ01; genus CADAWZ01. Next base: position 24,811 of record JBGUKW010000013.1, read on the forward strand.
TTGCCATGAGTGCGATGACACTTGTGAACAAGTTTTCCAAGCAATTTTTTCATGACTGTTTCATTTATAAAAGGAATTCCATAATCACGAGGAATTGCTCTATTGAAAATAAGTCTTCCAACTGTTGTATCATATAGAATCTCTTTATTTTTATCCGATTCTTTTCCAGTTATGATATTTTGTGGCATAATAACTTTTATCATTGCATGCAAGTCTATTTGACCTGAATTATATGCCAAAATAGCTTCTTTTTCAGAAGAGAAATATCTACCTTCACCTTTTGCATCAACCTTGTCAATAGTTAGGTAATAAGATCCCAAAACCATATCCTGAGTTGGTGTACATGCTGGAACTCCAAATGCAGGAAGAAGAATGTTATTTGCAGACAACATCAAAAGTCTTGCTTCAGCCTGAGCTCCTGCGGATAGTGGAAGGTGAACAGCCATCTGGTCGCCATCAAAGTCAGCATTGTATGGAGTACATACTAATGGGTGAAGTTGAATAGCTTTTCCTTCGACCAATACAGGTTCAAATGCCTGAATACCAAGTCTGTGAAGAGTTGGAGCTCTGTTCAACAAGACAGGATGGTCTTTAATTACTTCAACAAGTACATCCCATACTTCTGGTTTTACTCTCTCAACCATCTTTTTAGAACTCTTGATATTGTGAACAAGACCTTTGTCAACAAGTTTTTTCATGACAAATGGTTTGAACAATTCAAGAGCCATCTCTTTTGGAAGACCGCATTGGTGCATTTTTAAATAAGGACCAACAACGATAACACTTCTTCCAGAGTAATCAACTCTTTTACCGAGAAGATTCTGCCTAAATCTTCCCTGTTTACCCTTTAACATATCTGACAATGATTTTAAAGGTCTGTTGTTTGGACCTGTTACAGGTCTTCCTCTTCTTCCATTGTCAATTAGAGCATCAACAGCTTCTTGGAGCATTCTCTTTTCATTTTTTACAATGATGTCAGGAGCTCCTAAATTCATCAATCTTTTTAGACGATTATTTCTGTTTATAACTCTTCTATATAAATCATTTAAATCTGATGTTGCAAATCTTCCACCGTCAAGCTGAACCATTGGACGAATCTCTGGAGGAATAACTGGCAATACATCAAGTATCATCCAAGTCGGTTTATTTCCAGATTTTCTAAATGCTTCGACAACATCAAGTCTCTTTATTGCTTTGCTCTTTTTCTGTCCCTGAAGATTTCTTACATCTTCTCTCAATTTTTTGTAAAGCTCTTCTAAATCTACTTTTGCAAGAAGGTCTTTTATAGCTTCAGCTCCCATTTTGGCAACAAATTTATCACCATAAGCCTCTTTTGCTTCTCTATATTCAGTTTCTGCAAGAAGTTGCTTAAAAGCAAGAGGAGTGTCACCTGGGTCTATAACAACATAAGAAGCAAAATAGATTATTTTTTCAAGTGTTCTTGGAGACATGTCCAAAAGAAGACCTGTTCTTGTAGGAACTCCTTTAAAATACCAGATGTGAGAAACTGGACTTGCCAATTCAATGTGTCCCATACGTTCTCTTCTTACTTTAGAACGAGTAACCTCTACTCCGCACTTATCACAGACAACACCTTTAAATCTAATTCTTTTATATTTTCCACAATGACATTCCCAGTCTTTTGTAGGACCAAATATTTTTTCACAAAAAAGCCCATCTCTTTCAGGCTTTAACGTTCTGTAATTTATTGTCTCAGGTTTCTTTACTTCACCATAAGACCAAAGTCTTATTTGTTCGGGAGATGCAAGCCCTATTTTCATAGCATCAAAATTGTTTACATCAATCATGTTTTTTTGTCTTTTCCTCCCTGAATTTTCGGAAAAACCGCCTAAGTAACACCAACAAAGGCGGTTTTATATAAACATGTAATATTACTCGCCTGCTGGGCCGCCAATAGCTCTTGCAGAAGAAACTTTCACATCATCATCTGTTCCTTTTAATTCAACTTCACTTAAATTTCCATCTTCATCGGCTGAAAGAATTTTTACATCTAAGCACAAACTCTGTAATTCTTTTATCAAAACCTTAAAAGATTCAGGAATTCCAGGTTCAAGAACATTTTCGCCCTTGACAATAGCTTCATAAGTCTTTACACGACCAACGACATCATCAGATTTTACAGTCAAAAGTTCTTGAAGTGTATAGGCAGCACCATAAGCTTCAAGAGCCCAAACTTCCATTTCTCCAAAACGCTGACCACCAAATTGAGCTTTACCACCAAGAGGTTGTTGTGTAATCAAAGAATAAGGTCCAGTTGATCTTGCGTGAATCTTATCATCGACAAGGTGAGCAAGTTTCATTATGTAAATTTGACCAACTGTGATTCTATTATCTATAGGCTCACCTGTTCTTCCATCAAATAAATATGACTTTGCATCTTCATGAGAATCGAGGAATAAATCTGTATATTCAGCTAATTCATCGAGTTGTTCCTCTGTTACAGCCATGTGATCGAGTTTACATCTGCGTCTAATTCTCTCTTTTGTATCTACATCCTCAATTAGAGACATCAATTTTTCTTCAGTTATGACTACTTTCTTCTTTTTAGCATCTTTTATGAGTTTTTCTCTTGACTTAGGATTCTGAATTAACTTTTTAAGTTCTTCCTCATCAAGTTTTAGATACAAACTTGAGAGATAATTATCAAGTCTCTCAAGAGGATCATGGCTCATGGCTATATATTCTGCAGATTCTGGTGAAAGATAAATTCCTTTTCTTCTCAAATTATCTCTCAAATTGGCAACTTTCAACCAACCTAAAATCTCAGCATCAGTTGCCCCTTCAAAAACAGGACATGCAACTCTGAAGCCAAGTCTATGTGCAGCATACCCCAAATGTGTCTCAAGAATTTGTCCGATATTCATACGAGAAGGAATACCAAGAGGATTCAAAACAATCTGTACAGGACGACCGCTTGGAAGGAAAGGCATATCTTCAATTGGAAGAATCTTTGCGATAATACCTTTATTTCCATGACGACCAGCCATTTTATCACCTTGGAGAATTTTTCTCTTTTGAGCTACATAAACTCTTACCAATTTTATGACACCTGGAGCCAGTTCATCATTATTATCACGAGAAAATACTTTTACATCAATTACTTTACCTTTTTCACCATGTGGAACTTTTAAAGATGTATCTCTGACATCTCTTGCCTTTTCTCCAAAAATTGCTCTGAGCAATCTTTCTTCTGCTGTAAGTTCTGTTTCACCTTTAGGTGTAACCTTACCTACAAGAATATCTTCAGGTCTTACATCTGCACCTATTCTTACGATACCTTCATCATTGAGGTCTTGTAGTACATCATCACCGACATTAGGAATATCTCTTGTGATTTCTTCTGCCCCCAATTTTGTCTCTCTCGCTTCACATTCGTATTCTTCGATGTGAATGGATGTAAATACATCTTGTTGTACAAGTTCTTCACTTATCAAAATAGCGTCTTCATAGTTATAACCTTCCCAAGGCATGAACGCACAAAGAAGATTTCTACCAAGTGCCAATTCTCCATTTTCACTTGAAGCACCATCTGCTATAAGCTTATTTTTTTCTATATACTCTCCTTTGCGGACGATAGGTCTCTGATTTAGGCATGTACCAGCATTTGATCTCTTAAATTTCATGAGATTGTATTTTCTCTTCCTACCACTGTCTTCTTGCAAGACAATATAATCAGAAGAGACACTTACAACTGTTCCAGCTTCCTTAGAGTTAATCAAAGCACCTGAATCTTTAGCTGCTCTAAATTCCATACCAGTGCCACAAATAGGAGCTTGTGGTTTAACAAGAGGAACTCCTTGACGTTGCATGTTTGCTCCCATAAGAGCTCTGTTAGCATCGTCATGCTCAAGGAATGGAATCAATGCTGTAGCAACACTGACGACCTGTTTTGGAGAAACATCAAAATAGTCAACACTATTTTTGTCAATTACAATATTTGCACTTCTGTGTCTTGCAACAACTTTATCAGGAATAATTCTTCCAGAAGCATCAATAGGAGTATTTGCCTGTGCAACAATGTGTTTATCTTCTTCATCTGCACTCAAATAATCAATATTATTTGTTACAATTCCATTTTCAACTCTTCTGTATGGTGTCTGAATAAATCCAAATTCATCAACCTTAGCAAAGCAAGCAAGTGCACCGATAAGACCAATGTTTGGACCTTCAGGAGTTTCAATAGGACAAATTCTTCCATAGTGTGAATAGTGAACATCTCTGACTTCAAATCCAGCTCTTTCCCTGCTGAGACCTCCAGGACCTAATGCAGAAATTCTTCTTTTATGTGTCAACTCTGAAAGTGAATTTGTCTGGTCCATGAACTGTGATAACTGGCTTGAACCAAAAAACTCTTTAATTGCAGCAACAACAGGTCTTATATTGATAAGTGCCTGTGGTGTTACAGTTTCAACATCTTGAACAGTCATTCTCTCTTTTACAACTCTCTCAAGACGGAGCATTCCTACTCTAAGTTGGTTCTGCAATAGTTCACCAACAGCTCTAACTCTACGATTTCCAAGGTGGTCAATATCATCAGACTTTATATCAACAGTATCTCTGTTTACTTCATCATCAGATATAAGCTGTTTTTCACCACTTACAAGTGCAATCATGTATTTTATTGCAAGAATAATATCATCTTTTGTGATTACTTCATTATAGTACATGTTTCTGCTACCACACTCTGGACAAGTTGTAACACCAGAATTTGCAATAGCTCCACAATCTTTACAATGTATCTTTATTCCAAGTTTTTTGTTAAATTTATATCTTCCAACCTTACCGAGATTATATCTCTTTGGTTCAAAGAAAAGACCTTTCAAAAGATTTTCACTACTTTCAAGGTTTGGAGGATCTCCTGGGCGAAGTTTCCTATATATTTCAAGAAGTGCTTCCTGAGAAGTTTTGATGCTATCCTTTTCAAGTGTATCTTTAATTGATTTGTTGTAATCAAATAGACGAAGAATTTCCTCATCTGTTGACCACTTTGGTTCCCAATTAGGATCATTGTCATCTTTCAAAAAACCAAGAGCCCTAACCAATACAGTAACAGGAATCTTTCTATTTCTATCTATTCTAACACCTATTATATCTGAAACATCATTTTCAAATTCAAGCCATGCCCCTCTATTTGGAATAATCATACCTAAATAGAGTATTTTGCCTGAAGGGTCTGGAACGGCCTGAAAATAAAGACCTGGTGAACGAACAAGTTGACTGACTATAACACGTTCTGCTCCATTTATGACAAATGTTCCTTTATCTGTCATACATGGAAAATCACCCATGAAAATTTCCTGTTCTTTAACTTCTTTTATTGCCTTTTTTCCTTCTTCTCCGATTCCATCTCCACTATCCTCATGGAATGTTACAAGAGAAACTTTAACTTTAAGGGGTTTAGCAAATGTCAAATCTTTATCTTGGCATTCTTCTATAGAATGAACTGGTTCTCCAAGAGAATGAGATTTAAATTCAAGCTGTAAAGTACCTGTAAAATCTGTAATCTTAGAAATATCAGCAAAAGCATCCCTTATGCCTTCATCAAGAAAATTTTCATAAGAAGATCTTTGAAGTTCTATCAAATTTGGAAGATCTATAATCTGTTCGATACGCTGAAAGCTTAATCTCTCGGGCTTGTGTCCATGAAGAGCTTTTCTTGTTGCCATTAAAAACAGCCTCCCTCTGAAAAATACAAAAAAGCCAGATTCAACTAAAAGGAACCAAGCTTTTGATTATAATAACATTGTTTAAAAAAAATCCAAAAATAATTATATTTTCACATCCTTTGACAAAAGTCTTAGCGAAGCCAAAAATCCGTTTTTTATTGATTAATTTAAACAAAAAAATGTAAAAAAATCATGCTAAAATAATTTTTACAAGTCTTAATATAATAACAAAAAAAATATATATTGTCAATATAAACAATATCTAAAACCAAAAATTATTTCATGCAAATATTTGAAGAAACTGGAAAAGATAGTGAAACTTTATATTTTTCTTCACAACATTCAGAACAAAGCCACTTAATTTCTCCAGTTGAAGTTATAATATACTTAACATTATTTGTTTGTTTCTTGCATTTATCACAAATAAAAGCGTCTAAAGAAGAAAAACAATAATGTTCACATGCTAATTTACTATTCATGATCCCCTTCTATATATTTTTTATAAAATTTGTTATTAAAATTAACCAGTTGTGCCAATTTATTTTTATCTATTTATCAGTTAAATAAAGTTTTTGCTGTACAATGCAAAAAACTAAATTTTGCACTAATTTTAAAAATTGTTATAACAACAAACTTCATTTTCTTTAAGTATTTATTATAATAATATATATCGAAAAAAACAAGATTATTACAAAAAAATAAAAAATTGAAAAAAAAAAAATATTTTTTTTTCAAAAACCTATTGACAAAATCAATTTATGCATGTATAATATGACCTGTTGAAGCGAGACATCTAAAAAAACAAATAAGTGACAATTTGTTAATAGGGCGAATAGCTCAGTGGTTAGAGCACCTGCTTCACATGTAGGGGGTCACAGGTTCAAATCCTGTTTCGCCCATATAAAAACTTTTAAACGAGGGCGTAGCGTAGCGGTTTAACGCGCCGGCCTGTCACGCCGGAGAGCGCGGGTTCAAATCCCGTCGTCCTCGCCATTTTATTAGCCGAGGTAGCTCAGTTGGTAGAGCACATGACTGAAAATCATGGAGTCGACAGTCCGATCCTGTCCCTCGGCATTTTTTATTTGTAAAATAAATTAAAATAAGCTCATGGCTAAAATTTAACCATGAGCTTATTTTGTTCACTAACTCTAATTATTTACCATATTCAATCCAATCTTTTACTTTTTCATCATTTGGATTTATTTCTAATTTTTTCATAACATCAATAAACATATCATTTTCACTTTTACCTGTCTTTTTGTCAATTTTTGTTAATAATATATCTTTAATTACTATACTTTTACCTGAATTATTTTCTATTTTTATATCAAAAAAATATTGAAAACCATTATTAATAGAAAAATACACTTTATTATTTCGATTGGATATATTATTGGCAAAAATTTTATTACTATTATAAACTTCATGAGATAAATTATTTTCATCTATTGAAATATATAATAGTTCTAAATCAATATTTTTTTCAAAAATAATCTCTATTTGATATATTCCTCTATCTAAATGAATACAAGGAATAATAAGTTGTCCTAAATCACCTATTTTTATAGATACATCGTCTATATAAGAATTATTTAAAAATAAATTTCCAAACAATAAAGAATAATTTTTTGCAACCTTATAACAATATAAATTTTTTGATGTTTCAAATATTTTAAATATCCTAAATCCCCTATTTTTCAATGGAATTTCATAACAATTATCAGGCAAAACTATTGATGATATTTTTGGAGAAATTACATAATCAAATTCAGATAAATGTTTTTTATAATTATAAATAAAATTTATGTCTTTCGAATTTAAATGTCTTGAATTATACAAAAACATAATATTGTTGATATCAGAGTATGTATTAAAAACCTTTTGAGTTTTATCCCACTCAAATGTATTACAATATAAAAATTTCTTATCAGAATTTAATTTTACAAAATTGACTATTTCTACTATTTCATCTTGTTTATAATCATATACAAAATAATTCTTATATGCTATTTTATAAAAATATAAATTATTAAAAGCCATGATGATTAAAATTAAAAAAATGTATATATATGAAAAAAATTTTATTTTCTTTAAATATACAAAATACAAAATCACAAATATAAATAAAACA
>JBGUKW010000014.1:0-2005 GCA_045114665.1 Candidatus Xenobia bacterium
AATGCCACATACATTGGTGAAGGATTACTGGCATCATCACAGACAACAGGAACATTCAATGTAGCTGCAAACAACTACAGGATAACCGGAAACAAAAACATCAACGCATACTATGGCGCAAACAAAAACTACAAAATACAACTCCTAAACAACAACAAACCGGTAAAAGACGCAATCATAACAGTTAAAATCAACAAAAACACCGTGCAGGTAAAAACAGATAATCAGGGTTATGCAACACTAAAACTCACACTCAAACCAGGCAAGTACACCATTACATCAATATACAAAAACGTGAAAGCCACAAACAAAATCACTGTCAAAAAGACATTAATAACTAAAAACAAGAAAATCAAAAAGGGAAAAACACTAACCTACACTGCAAAGCTTTTAAACAAAAACGGAAAAAAACAGAAAAACAAGAAAATAACATTTAAAATCAACGGCAAAAAATACAAGGCTAAAACCAACAAGAAGGGAATAGCAAAAATCAAAGTCAAAAACCTCAAAAAAGGAAAATACAAAATCAAAACAAGTTATGGCAAACTCAAAAACACCAATACCATAACAGTCAAATAGATTCCCTTTAAACCATCACCATAAAAAAAACACTAGATACCTCTATTACAAAAATGTAAAACAAAAAAATAGAATAAAACTATCGAAATAATCATTAAATTAAAAAAAAATGTTAACTAATTATTAAACTTAAAAAGAAATAAGGAGTATATAAAACGATTTCCTATGTGGGAAACGATTGAAACCATCCCCACAATCTTTCTAAATTTCATCATCCAATAAGAAATCAATAATGTTTTTATGTTTAATTCCATCCCTGGACATGTCAAATTCATCCATACTTAAAACATAAGCATCATACTTATCCGGAACATCCATTAACGGTGAAAATTCTCTTTCGATTGTTTCAGGTGACGACAGGAGGTATGCTACCTGAACATATATCTTATTGTCATGTTTTTCACAGACAAAATCTATTTCCTTATTGCGTATCTTTCCAATCTTTACAGAATAGCCCCTTCTCACCAATTCGTTGAAAACAACATTTTCCAAAATCCTTCCTAACCAGTTATTGTTATTGTCAACCAATGCATGATGAAAACCCTGATCCGCCAAGTAATATTTCTCTTCGGTTTTAAGTATTTTTTTGCCTAAAATATCCTGGCGCCTTACCCTTTTGCAGAATAGGGAGTCTTTAAGATAATCAGTGAAATTTGAGATAGTATTGCGTGTTGTTCTTTTGTTTTCACTTTTTAAATAGTTAGTAATGCTGGTTTTAGAAAATGTTTGTCCAGTGGAATTCATCAGGTAATGTGAAAAACGCTTAAACAAGTCAATTTCATTTATGGTGTATCTTGAAAGAATATCATGAACAATTATAGAATCATATATGTCTTGAAGAGCATTGACTTTTGTATCATCATCTTTTATTGGAAGCAAACCCGGCATCCCCCCAAATAAGAGATACTGATTAAACTGTTCTTTTATTGATTCATTGTCTAATTCCACATTGTCGATTTCCTGATGGTATTGCAATACCTCTTTAAATGAAAATGGATACAAATTGATTTTAATGTATCTTCCAGCAAGTAGGGTTGCAAGTTCGTTTGACAATAGTTTTGAATTGGATCCTGTAATGTAAATGTCACAATCAAATGAGGCCCTATACGAATTGATGGATTTTTCCCATGATTCAACCTGCTGAATTTCATCAAAAAGAAGATATATTTTGCCTTCAATATTTTTAGTTAAATTTAATACTGTTTCATCCAACTGTTCGGATGTGAAAATATTTTTATATTCAACCAATTCAAAGGAAATATAGATTATGTTTTGATTGTTGATTCCTTGATTTTGAAGTTCTTCCATAATGCTTTTTAGTAAAGATGTTTTTCCGCACCTACGCAATCCCACAATTACTTTTATGAAATCTGTGCCCATAATTTGGCGAATCTGGTCCAGATACAATTCTCTTTTAATCATTTGT
>JBGUKW010000015.1:0-2835 GCA_045114665.1 Candidatus Xenobia bacterium
TATATATGTAATAAAAAATGAGGATAAAAAGTGAGGTTTGAAGTATGCAGATAAAAGCTGTCAAGTTGTATGAAAATGGCTTTATGACTCGTCCTTTTGCACTTGGTGGAGAAGATGGAGTTGATAAATTTGAAAATATCAAGTATCGTTCAAGTCTTCAAAATTATTTGATTGATATGGGTAAAGAAGTTATTTTGGTAGATACTGGAATGCCTGCTGAAGCTCCAAGTATTGCTACAGATACTATTTATATAGGTTCTAGAATAAAAGACTATGTTTCTGCTCTTGCTGATCTCGGTTATAAACCTGAACAGGTTTCAAAAATTTTACTAACCCATAAACATCTTGATCATACTGGAGAATTGAGAAGTTTTCCAAATGCCAAAATTTATGCTTCAAAAGAAGAAAAAGAGGATATGGAATTTAAAGGCGATAATGTTATTGCTGTTGAATACAAAGATGGAGCTTATCATAATTTTGAATCTTCTGAAAAAATAGCAGATGGGGTATATTTTCTTCCTGCAAAAGGTCACACAAGAGGTAATAGTATAGTTATTGTTGAAAATGAAGGGCTTTTCTATATGATTCATGGTGATGTAACATATACAGATGAAGCACTTTATGAAAATAAAATTTCTATTGCTTTTGAAGATATAAAACTTGCAAGAGAAACGCTTGACAAAGTTAGAGAGTTTATAAAAAACAATCCAACTGTCTATCTTTCAACACATACACCTCTTGGATATGAAAATTTAGAAAATAAAAAAGTTGTTGATTTGGATAATCCTCCAGAGGTTATTCCTCCAACAGATGTAAAAATAGATAAGCCAGTAGAAGAAACTGGAAAATATGTCTGTTCTGTTTGTGGATATGTATATGATCCAGAGAAAGGCGATCCTGATAATGGAATTCCTGCAGGAACTAAATTTGAAGATTTGCCAGCTGATTGGCATTGTCCACGCTGTAAACAGTCAAAAGAAAAATTTGGTAAAGCATAAAATATTTAGTGTTTGAAGTAGAATAAATGTTATCATAATTGAGTGCGTTTTTTGTACTTTTTAACATTTTGTCTATTTAAATAAAAATATATTTCCTCCCTTTGGAGGTTAGGAGGGAACATGAATTCAATCTCTTCGATGAATTTCACAGCAAGTTCTATTTTGTCTGGTAATTCTACAAATGTAAAAGTAGCTGAGCAAAATCAAAATGCTACTTCTGAATTACAAACACAAGATACATTGGTAAAGTCTGAAAAAGAAGAACCAGAACTTAAAAAAGGTTTGTTTAAAAAGAAAATAGATAATCCTTTTAAAAAATTAAGTGATAAACTTACAGATAAAGAGAAAGACGCTGCTTTAAAAGGAGCTTTAATAGGTGGGGCTGTAGGTGGAATAGCTGGTGGTATTACTGCATATAATATGTCTTGGAATGAGATTAAGGCTACAAATGAAGTCAATTCTATAACACTTGATTGGCAAGAACCAAATATGGTTAAGGAAAATTTGGGCAAGATTCCTTCTAATTATTATAGTTGGTCTCCTTATCCAAGTCATCATGCTGAGACAGTTAATGTAAATAGAGAAAATCCAGTTATGGTTGATGGCAAGCCAGTTATGCATGATGTTACAAAGACATATACTGATTATGGTAAGCCACAGGTAACTTGGAAAGATCATTCTATTCAACAAAAATATATGGATGGATATGATGAAAGAATAACTGAAGATACTCATACAGAGAGCCAATATCTTTACACAGATTCAGATGGTAATAAACATTACCAAGATTATGAAGTTGTAGATGGTTATTGGCATAGTTTTTCGCCAACTATTGGTGTCAATAATGTTGGTTCTTATCAAACTCCAGAAGTTCATTTTGAAACAGGTGTAAATGTTGGGTTAAATACAACTTTGGGAGTTCTTGCAGGAGCAGGTATAGGAGCATTGACAGGTGGAATAGCAGGTGCTGCAATTCAACATGCAATAGATAAAAATAAACCTGAAATGCCAGCTCCAACACCAGAATCACCAAAACCACCTGTTGAAGATAATCCAAAGCCTCCAACAAGTAGTCCAACTCCACCAAGTGGTGGTTATTCAGATTATGATGAGCCTGTTGTCTATCATCCAGCACCAAAGCCACCACCACACGATATTCACCATCCATCACACTATCATGGTGGCGGCTCTGTTGTAATACATCATCCTTCTCATGGTGGACATCATTATGGTGGATCAGTTCATCACCATTAAATGGTTTAGTGGTAGTTGATTAATATTTTTAAATATACCAAAATAGCCTATGGTTGGAAGCTATGTCATTGCGAGGCTTTAGCCGTGGCAATCTAAGCCTGTAAATTATTATTTACTTAAAAATTGAGTCGATCGGCTCTGTTTAGAATGCTGTAGTTGGTCTATTTCATAAATTACTAAATTTAAATTAAGCGGTTGAGATTGCCACGGTCGCTCCCTCCTTGGAGGGTAATGTGTTAAAAACTCTAAAGAGTTTTTAACTATTTGTTTCGCTCCCTTGCAATGACATCGCCTCTAAATAGAAGCTATTAGGGTGGATTTCTAAATACAATTAATTAAAATAAGACATTAAAATAAATAGAATTAACTTTATAATTACTTTTCTTTTTTTAGGAATTTTTTCACAGCCCCTTTTTTCGGCTATTAACTAATTTGATTTGAATGAACAAATTAGTTATTATCAAGTTAACAATTTAACGATAAAGAAGAAGCTAAAGATTCTATTTCTGAAATATTCAATTTAGTTGCTCTTGATATTAAATCAAATGGAAGATTTTCTAAGATCATATTTTTAGCTATTTCC
>JBGUKW010000016.1:0-20947 GCA_045114665.1 Candidatus Xenobia bacterium
TTTCATGGCAGCATATATATTTCTTTCAGAGCCTCGTCTTTTATCTGGTGAATCATTTTTCTTTTTAACAGACTTATCTAAACAAGATCAATTAATAAATTTATTTGGTATCAGATTAAATTTACTTCCCATCTTGATGACAGTTATAAATATTTGGGCAAGTTATGTTTATACAGAAAAACTTTCAAAATCTGAAAAATTTCAATTATATATAACAGCTATTGTTTTTCTATTTCTTTTATATACTTCTCCATCAGGTCTTGTCTTTTATTGGACTTGTAATAATATTTTTTCACTTTTTAAAAATATTTGGATGAAATACAATTTTAAAATAGGTTTTAATGTTGGTTTTATTTCAAATATATTTGACAAACTCGAAAATTTAAAATTTAATGCAGATATTTGTTTTATCTTTTCAATGGTTTTGCTTTGGCTTATATCTGGAATTTTGATACCATTTAATATGGCTTCTGCTTCACCTATTGAATTTTGTGGAATATGTGGTGAGGTTTCTGTCTGGAAAGTATTATCATATCCTGCATTACAGTCTTTTGGAATATTTGTATTTTGGGGAATTTTAATTTTTTATCTTGCTGACAGAAAATTAAAAAATTTACTTACATTAATTTCTGTTTCTACACTTTTTTTTAGCATTATAAATATATATAGACATTCGTCATCTCTAATATCCCAATCTTTTAGACTTAGACCTGCCGAGTTGATAGTGCCAATATTTGTTTCTTATTTATTGATAATTGTCTTTTATATAATTTTTTGTTTCATTTTTTACAAAATATTTGAGAAAGGGAAAGGAAAAGTTATAACATCTTTATTCTCAATTTTATTAATTGCTTGTTTTATACATATTTTTTTAAATAGCTATAAAATAAATAGTGGTTTTAATAGATATAAAAAAATTATTTCAGATGAGAAAAAGACTTTTGTTGATGATAAGATTTTTAAATTTACAAAAACAGGAAAAAATGTTCTTGTAATATTTTTGGATAAAGCTATGAACTCATTTTTCCCTCTTATATTGGAAAAAGATAAAGAATTGAAAAAATCTTATGAAGGTTTTGTTTATTATCCAAATACAGTTACTTTTTATTGCCATACTATTTTAGGAGCTCCTCCTATTTTTGGAGGTTATGAATACACGCCACAAGAGATGAATAAACGAAAAGGGATTAAAATGAAAGATAAACATAATGAATCCCTTTTGGTATTGCCTTCTATTTTTAAAAATAAAGGTGCTTATGTTTCTTTTACAGATGCACCACTTAAAAATTATGAGTGGATTTCAGATAATAAACTTTTTATTGAAAAAGGAATAAATGCTCATAATTTAATGGGAATGTTTACTCAAGATTTTCTTGAAAATAAAATGGGCATGAATATATCTGAATTTAGTTCAGCTGGATTATTAAAACATGATTTTTTATTATACTCTTTTATGCAAATTTCTCCAGATTCAATAAATAGAAGATTTTATAATAGTGGAAAATATCTCAATTCAATATATATTTTGATAAAACAGATGATCCCAGGTGAGAATATTGCATTATTTGATTCTTATTCTGAATTGTTAAATCTAAAAAATCTTTCTGATTTTGATTTAAAAGATAATTTATCTCTTAATATAATAACTAACGATATTACACATGAACCAGCTTTACTTCAGTTGCCAAAATACACCATAGAAAAGAATATAGATAATGTTGGAGAAAATTTTGTAGGAAGTCAAGATACTTTTGAGCATTATCATGTCAATGCTTCGGCATTGTATAGACTTTCAGAATTTTTTGATGAACTTAAAAAGAATGGAGTATATGATAACACAAAAATAATAATTGTATCAGATCATGGTGCACCAGTTAAAAATTATGCTTCTGAAAGTGAAACATTAAATTATTTTAATCCTCTATTATTAGTAAAAGATTTTAATTCAAAAGGCAATTATAAAATTGATAATTCAATGATGACCACAGCGGATGTTCCTTATATTGCTACTAAAGATGTCATAGAAAATCCAACAAATCCGTTTACAGGTAAAAATATTACTGAATTTGATAAATCAAATGGGATAGATGTTATTAATGGAAATAAGCATAATCCTCAGGACTTTAGAGGAGATGAATGTATTTTTGAAAAATATCACTATCATATAAAAAATAGAGTTTTAAATGCTGAAGATTGGAAAGCCATTGAATTAAAGGAGGAATGATGAAGAATTTTGTTTTTATATTTTGTTTTTTGTTGATTATGCTTTCTCCTGTATATGCAAAAGAATCACTTGTTGAAAAAGCACATAAAGAAGCACCAGCAAATGCTATTTTTGCAGTTATGGATAATGTGGGAGAAAGTGATGCCATTGAGGCAAATGCTCTTATAACAAGATCAAATGCTTATTCAAACGATATGATGTTTAACTATGGCGTTCATATTTTAATAATTCCATTAAAAGAAGATGTTACAATAAAAATTGACTATGTAAAATATGATTTTAAAACAGAAAAAATGAATGTAATCAAAACATTTCATGAGTCAAAAGATAGATGTGTGGATTTCTTCACTGTTAGAGCTGAAACAATACCAATTTATAGGGTAAGAGGAATATATAAAGGTCAGGAGGCTATTCATTATATAACTGTTGATGGAAAAGACGGCGATGATGTAATGAAATTTATTGAGCCTAAGAAGTGAAAATTAATGAAAAATAAAAAAATGTCAGAAATTTCTGACATTTTTTTTTCACTCTTTATCTTCTGAATTTTGTTTTGTATTTGCTATAATCTGTTTGTATTTTTTTATTTCTTCCAAAAGACTATTGATTTCTTCACTCTTCTTGGACATCTCTTTTCGCATTTCTGCCTTGATTTTTTCCATTTTCTCAATCATATTTACTATTATCTCGACACCTGCTAAATTAACTCCAAGATTTGTGAAACTACATATTTGTTCCAATCTGTCTATATCACTGTGTGAATAGAGTCTCATATTTCCATCAGTTCTATGTGGATTCAAGAGACCAAGACGCTCATAATGTCTGATTGTCTGCGGATGAACATTAAGCATTTTTGACACTACACTTATCACAAAATAAGGTTCTTGTTTATCATTACTCATTTGTTTTCTCCTTCTCCGCTTTCTTAACTCAGACAAAACGGATTATTTTTTATTACTATTAGGTCTGCTATTAAATATATTTGGTTGGTAACATCAATTTTCAAAAAGTAATTTTTGTGTTGATATAAAAATTATTTTTTGTACATATCTTTTCGAGGATTATCTTTCATTATTTTAGAAAGTTCTTCAAAAAGAGCTTTTTCTTTGTTACTAATTTTTTCTGGAACTACTACTTTAATCTCGATATAAAGGTCTCCTGCATTTCCTTTTATTGAAGGTATTCCATATCCAGCAAGTCTCAGTTTCTTTCCTGTTTGAGTCATAGGAGGTATTTTTACAGAGAGTTTACCTTTTAATGTAGGAACATCTATTTCTGCTCCTAAGATTGCTTCTGTTATAGAAACAGGTATTTTTTCTGTCAAATCTGCTCCATTTACTTCAAAATATTTGTGTGGAAGAATTTTTACAACAAGGATAAAATCTTCCACTCTTATTTTAGAACCATTTTTAACTCCAGCTGGAATCTTTACATCTATTGAAGATGTTTTATCAACATGTCCTGTTCCACGGCAAGTATTACATACTGTATGACCAATCCATCCACTTCCATGACATATATCACAGGTTTGTGTACTTGGCATTTGGATTGTTCTTGATGTACCAGATACTGCTTCTTCAAGTGTTAATTCAAGAGTATACTCTTGTTGAGATGTATCTTGTTGGGCATTTCTCATTCTTGCTCCAAAAAGGTCTCCAATATTCCCAAAATTCATTTTACCGCTTCTTTGACCTCTTCCTCTTTGAGCATTTCCGAAGAAACTTGAGAAAATATCTGAAAAATCAGCACCTTGACCGCCATTAAATGGATTGCCATTAAGATTGCCATTAAATGTGTATGAAAATCCACCATTTCCCATGTTTGAAAATGGATTTCCATGTCCAGAAAAATCAAAACTTGATGGGTCTGCTCCTCCGAAAAGGTTACCAAACTCATCATATTTTTTTCTTTTATCTGGATCGCCTAAAACTTCATAAGCTTCATTTATTTCTTTAAATTTTTCTTCAGCTGATTTATCATCTGGATTTACATCAGGATGATACTGACGAGCAAGTTTTCTATATGCCTGTTTTATTTCCTTATCTGAAGCTGTTTTTTCTACTCCGAGAATCTTATAGTAATCTTTGTTGGTCATAAGCCAGTACCGTCCTTTCTATAGTTTTATCTGCCTATTCCCTTTGTTAGTTAATAAAGAGAATAGGCAGATTATATATTATTCTTCTACATTTATTTTAACTTGTTTTGGCTTGATTTCTGAGCTCTTTGGAAGAGTTATTACAAGAACGCCATTTTTATAAGAAGCACTTATATTTTCTCTCTCAACTTGTGCGGGAATTTCAAATGTTCTGTAAAAACGTCCATAGACTTTTTCTTTTCTCTGATATTTGTTGTTTTCATCTGAAACAAATTTTCTTTCACCTCTTATTATGAGGTTGTCGCCTTCAGCTTGAACATCTATTTCACTTGGAACTATACCAGGAACATCGAGAGAAATGTTTACAGTCTTTTCTGTTTCCCATACTTCTGCAGGTGGAATCCATGCTTCTGGGTCTGAAGGAACTTTATACGGATTTAGCTTTCTGTCATATTTGTTTTCGAGTTGTGTCAACATATTTTCCAATGCTGTCAATGGGTCTGTGTATCTATACATAATAAGCACCTCCAATTTAAATTTATATATTTTTTCTATCAATCTTCCTAATTTCTCTTTCAGAGAATTAGGAAGATTGGTATTATGTTATATTATTCTTTAACTTTATATTCAGCATCGATTACATCATCATCGCCTTTTGGTTCTTCTTTCTTTTCAGAACCTGCTCCAGCTTGTGCATTTTCAGCACCTGGCTGTTGTTGTGCTTGTTGAGCTCCTACTTTTGAATATACATCTTTTGAAAGATCAGAAAGTGCATTTGTAAGAGTTTCAATGCCTTTTGTTATATCTGCATCATTGTCAGATTCCATAGCTTTTTTGAGGTTTGCAGTTTCTTCTTCTACTTTCATTTTCAATTTAGAATCTGCTTTGTCGCCCAAATCTTTTACTACTTTTTCTGCTTGATATGTAAGAGTTTCTGCTTTGTGCTTTAACTCGATTTTTTCAAGTCTCTTTTTATCTTCTTCACTGTGCTGTTCAGCTTCTTTAACCATTCTATTGACATCGTCTTTAGAAAGTGTTGTTGTTGCTGTGATCTTTATCTGTTGACTCTTTCCAGTTGCTTTATCTTTTGCAGTTACTGAAAGGATACCGTTTCTATCTATATCAAAACTGACTTCGATTTGTGGAACACCTCTTGGTGCTGGTGGAATATCTGCGAGAACAAATTTTCCAAGTGTCTTGTTTTCTGCTGCAAATCCTCTTTCACCTTGAAGTACATGGATTTCAACTGCTGGCTGATTGTCTGCTGCTGTTGAGAAGATTTCAGATTTAGAACAAGGAATAGCTGTATTTCTTTGAATCAACTTTGTCATAACTCCACCGAGTGTTTCGATTCCGAGTGTCAATGGTGTAACATCGACGAGAACGATTCCTTTTACATCTGAATCACCTGAAAGAACAGCACCTTGAACTGCAGCACCTAATGCAACACATTCATCTGGGTTGATGTCTTTGTTTGGTTCTTTGCCAAATTCTTTTCTTACATAGTCAACAACCATTGGCATACGAGTTGATCCACCGACCATGAGGATTCTGTCTATATCTTTTTCTGTCAATTTTGCATCACTCATTGCTTGTTTGACAGGTTTTTTGCAACGTTCGAGTAAGTGATATGTCATCTCTTCAAATTTTGCTCTTGAAAGTGTCAAATCAAGGTGTTTTGGACCGCTTGCATCTGCTGTGATGAAAGGAAGATTGATGTTTGTTTGAAGAACTGTTGACAATTCAATTTTTGCTTTTTCAGCAGCTTCTTTTAGACGCTGTTTTGCCATTGGATCGTTTCTCAAATCGATTCCATTCATTCTCTTGAATTCGTCAGCCATCCAGTCAACGATTTCATTATCCCAATCATCTCCACCAAGTCTTGTGTCACCAGCTGTGGATTTTACTTCAAATACGCCTTCACCGATTTCAAGAACAGATACATCAAATGTACCACCACCTAAATCGAATACGAGAACTTTGAGCATTTGATCAAGTTTGTCAAGACCATAGGCAAGAGCCGATGCTGTTGGTTCGTTGATTATTCTTTTTACTTCTAACCCTGCGATTGTACCTGCGTTCTTTGTAGCCTGTCTCTGTGAATCATTGAAATATGCAGGAACTGTGATTACTGCCTCTGTTACAGGTTCACCTAAATATTTTTCTGCATCATCTTTTAGCTTTTTGAGAATCATTGAAGAAATCTCTTCTGGGCTGTATTTCTTGTCGTCTATATTTACTCTGTAATCTGTTCCCATATGTCTCTTTATAGAGATAACAGTCTTTTCTGGGTTACTTACAGCCTGACGCTTTGCCAATTCACCAACAAGTCTTTCACCTGTTTTTGAAAAACCTACTACTGAAGGTGTTGTTCTGTTGCCTTCTGCATTTGCTATAACAGCTGGCTTTCCGCCTTCCATAACTGCTACTACTGAGTTAGTAGTTCCAAGATCGATACCTACTATCTTTGCCATAATTTTATTCCTCCCAAATACTTGATATTTATATTTACATTTTATTATTTTTTATTTACTATAACCATTGAAGGTCTGATGACTTTGTCATGTAATTTATAACCTTTTAGAAGTTCTGCTATCACTACATCTTCGTCTAAATCGTCTTTCTTTTCACAAAAAACTGCTTGATGTAGAGCTGGATCGAAAACATTTCCTATTGAATCAATAGCAGAAAGACCAACTTTTCCTAAAATCTCCCAAATTTGGCGATTTATCATAACGACTCCGTCTTTTAGGGAATCGTAATTTTTTGTCTTTTCCGAAGCATCAACTGCTCTTTCAAAATTGTCAACAATAGGAAGAAGTTCTGAGACTATCTTTTCTGCTGCATATTTTTTTGCTGAATCAGCTTCTGCTTCTTTTCTCTTTCTGAAATTGTCGTAATCGGCATAGAGTTTTTGAAGTCTCTCTTCAAGTTCATCTATTCTTTTGTCTTTTTCAGCTATTTCAGATTTCATTTTGTCTATATCAATGAATTCATCTTTGACTTCTTCAGATTTTTTATTCTCTTCAACTTTTTCAGTTTCTTGAACTTCAGAATTTTGAAGGTTTTCAGAATCTTTAGAATTTTCGTTTTTTGGAGTTGTCTCTAAATTGCTATTAACTTTAGATTCATCTGTAACAACTATTTTTATTTTATCTTGATTTTTATCTTTGTTCAACTTCATATTCTCCTTTCCCTTAACTTCGTTATTATTATAAACCTTTAGTCAATTATTGTCAAGGTTTTTTCAAAAATTTTTTTAATTTTTTTTAAAACAATAAGCTAAAACTAAATAAATTGCTATAAATATGAAACATAATAGGTATTTTAGACAGCTTCCTAAAAAAAATAAAGGCAAAATAATAAATAAATTGAAATAGAAATAATAAATAAAATATAAAAAGAGGATAAAAGATATGGATATTTTTGTTATTGGTGTTGATTTAGGTGGCAGTCATGCAGCTTGTGGTTGTGTTGATTTAAATGGAAACATAAGTTGTATGTGTGAAACAGAAATAGATAGAGAAAACAGTGCAGATAAAGTAATAAATGAAAATCTTATTCCACTTATAGAAGAATGTAAAAACAAAGCTAAAGATAAAAATATTGTTGGAATTGGAATAGGTATTCCAGGTAGAACAGATTCAAAAAACGGAATATGTGTATTTGCCCCAAATTTAAATTGGCATGATGTTGATGTCAAAACTCCTATTGAAAAGGCATGTAAATTACCTGTTTTTATATTGAATGATGCGAGAGCCATGGCTACTGGAGAAAAATATTTTGGAAATGGAAAAGGCATTGACAATTTTGTATGTATAGCCATAGGAACTGGAATTGGTGGGGGAATAGTAGCAGGAGGCAAATTGATATTAGGGGCTGATGAAGCAGCAGGAGAAATAGGTCATATCACTGTTGAACCAAATGGTCCAATTTGTGGCTGTGGAAACAGAGGTTGTGTTGAAGCATTGGCTTCAAGACTTGGAATTGTAAAAAGAGCTGAAGAAGCTATTGACAGTGGTGTTGAAACTATTTTAAAGAAAGAAAATTTGACATCAAAAGATATTTTTGAAGCAGGAAAAAAAGGAGATAAACTTTCTTTAAAAATATGGGAAGATACAGGAATATATTTGGGAAGATTTATCGCAAATATTGCAACAACTGTAAATCCCCAAAGGATTCTATTTTCTGGTAGGGTATCTGGGGCTTCTGAGCTATTTCTTCCTTCTTTGAAAAAAGAGTTAAAAGAGAGGGCAAGAATGGTTCCTGTTGAAAAAATAGAGTTTATGAAGGCAAAATTTGAAGATGATGCTGGAATTGTTGGAAATGCTGGAAGAGCTTTTGAATGTTTGGGTTATTTAAAGTGATAAGAGGTGGGCAGTTTTTATGGAAAACGGCAAACTTGAAAAAATAAGAGGTTATTACATAAAAGATTTTATAAATTATCTAGTTGTAGAGAGAAATCTTTCAAAAAGAACAGTAAAAGAATATGAAAGAGATATAAGGTTATTTCTTGGCTTTTTTGAAAAATATCTTGAAGCTGAAATGACTTTAAGTGATTTTGATGAGAGAACTATAAGAGAATATCTTACACATTTAAAACTCGATTTAGAATATTCACCACGAGCAATAAATAGGAAATTGGCTGCAATAAAATCATATTTTAAATTTATTGAGCAGGAAAGATTTATAGAACATTCTCCAGCTACAAATATAAAAAATACAAAATTGGATAAGAGATTGCCTAAAATTTTAGATGAAGATGATATAGATAGACTTATTGACACGACAGAAGAAGTTTGTTTGGAAAAAACACCTGATGAGTATGATCCAGAAAATTACAAGAGTTTTGTTTATTTGAGGGACTGTGCTATTATGGAGATATTATATGCTACTGGGATGAGAATCAGTGAACTTGTAGGTCTCGATATAAAAGATATAGATTTCAAAAACAAAACAGCTAGAGTAACTGGAAAAGGTTCTAAACAAAGAATTGTTCTTTTGAACGAGCCAGCAATAAAAGCACTTGATGAATATCTTGCAGTAAGGCCAGATGTCAGCATAACTGCTCTGTTTTTAAACAGATATAAAAACAAATTATCTGCAAGGTCTGTTGAAAAGATGTTTAAAAAGAATATGAACAGGTCTGGTGTTGGAAAACCTGCTTCTCCACATACAATGAGGCATTCATTTGCTACACATTTACTTCAAGGTGGTTCAGATGTTGTTACAATAAAAGAGCTTTTAGGTCATGAAAGTCTTGCGACAACCCAGATATATACAAATATATCTATGAATAGAATAAAATCTACTTATGAGAGTGCGCACCCAAGGGCCAAGTTGAAAAATGATAAAAAAAATAAAGAAGATAATGGAAAGGAAGAGTAATCATGAATTTTGGACACAGTGGCATGATGAGTGCTGAAGAATCTGAAAAACTTAGACAGGCTGTAAATGAAGCGATGAAAAAGAAAGATTTCAAAGAAGAAATGTCAAAGCCTGATCTGAAGCCCAAAGATAAAAAAATGGCTGATAATGCTGGATATATGGACATCATAGATAGAATAATACCAGTTACTCCAGAAGATATCAAAAAAGCTAAAGAAAAAGAATAATCAAGGGATTTTTTGGCAAAAATAGAATAAATATTTTAAAATATTATAAAAAAATTGGAGAATATTATGAAAAAAATAATATCTGCAGTGGGAATAGCATTATGTCTCTTTGCAACAGGTTGTGATAATAGTAAAGTTACTGTTCTTGAGTCAACAAATAAAAGTCTTCAAGTTCAAGTAGAAGTCAAAGATAAAGAAATTGCAACTCTAAAGAAGCAAAATGAAGAGATGGAAAAGAAACTAAAAGATATGACTGAAGAAAAAAGCAGACTTGCAAGAATGTTGACAGATGCTGGTCTTTCAACAAATCCAGAAGAGATTTCTTTCAATGAATGTAGAGAAAATCTCAAAAAAATATCTGTTGGTTTAAAATTATATTCTGCCGATCATAAAGGTACATATCCCAAAAAACTTTCAGAAATATCACCTGATCCAAGATATTTAGATTTTGTTCCAACATGCCCAGCTGCATCAAAAGATACATATACAAGTGGATATCAGCCATCTAGAGATTTAAAATCATATAAGGTATGTTGCTTTGGGCATAACCATAAATCACTTATGATAAAAGAAAATAATCCAGCTTTTGATTCTGTAAGAGGTCTTGAAGTAGAAAGAGATACAAATATACAGCAAGATGATACAAATTATCAAGAAGAAGCTAAAACAGAGAAGAAAACTGAAGAGAAAAAATAGTAATAATTAGATAAAAAAACTGACCTCTAAAATTTTAGAGGTCAGTTTTTTTATCTAATTAATTATTCAATCATGTTATCTAAACTCATGTAGTATTCTTCTATTTTTCTTCTATTTTCTCTGTTTATTCGCATTGCATCATTTATTCTTTCATTGCCTTCATAGATAAGTTGCATTCCATGGGAAACATTTACAGGATTGCCATCTTGTGTGTATTTCATCAAATATGAAATACCTTCATTATATAAGTCTATTCCATGGTATCCAACATTCAATTCATCTGCAAAATCTTCCAGAGATTCTTCTGGAATTTCTACTTCTCTTATTTCACGCTCTTTTTGTGATAGAACTTCTCTTAAATTATGGAGATATTCTGCATATTCATTCATTGTCCAATGTCCAGCTAATACTTTATCTGAAGCATCTTTTATTTGAAGATATCTATCATTTACTTTTGCAGGAGGGGCAGAACTTACCATGTGGCTCATTCGAGGAATAGGTGTTTTGCAATTTATACAAACAGAAGCTGTTTCAGGATTATCATGACCGCACATAAGACAAAGCATAAGTAAAAATCCCCTTTCAAATAAAAAAACAATTATTCTAAAAAAACATTCTATATAAAATTGAATAAATCCTTTGAAATTATTTTTCAAGAATTACTTTTCTGAAAAAAGTTGAACCGAAAAAATAAATATTTCTGCAGAGCCATCTTTCCAAGAATCTTTTGCAATACCTGCTTTATCAATACATAATCTGTTCATAAATGTATCTCTTGACCAACCAGTTTCTGTTGCAACTTGTGGAAGAAATACTCCTTGACGATGTCCTTTTTTAACAATAACACCATGTTCACCCATTTTAATTAAATTTGGATCAGATATTTTTTCTGGTTTTGTCAATACAGAAATTTCTATATCAATATCTTGATATTCTGAAATAGAAACAGGTGGAAAACGAGGATCGTTGAAAGCTGAAGCCAATGTCAAATCAGAAACAGCTTCATAGAGAGGCATTACACCCTCAATATAACCAATACAACCTCTTAAATTGCCTTTTTTGTGAAGTGTTACAAACATTCCACAATTTTCTTTTAAAGAATCTGAGACATCTGATTCTGAAAAAATAGTTTTTGTCCTATTTTTTAAAAAATCTCCTAAAACAGTCCTTGACATTGAAAGCAATTTGTTTCCGTCTTCTAATGAAATTTTACTACTCATTATTTTTTTCCGCCTTATCATCTGATTTTTTTTCTTCGACTGGCTTTTGTTCAGAAAGTGTAAATTTTATCACCATTATGTTTGGGGAGGATATTGATTTATTGAAGAAATATTCAGATCTGCCTTCCATATTTTCTTCTTCAATCAAAGAATAAGAACCATCTGAGTTTACTAAAAATCTCTCCATTTTGACATTTTTATTTGACCAATTACAATCAGTCAAACTCATTCTAAATCTCGTATAGTTAGGTGAAAAGAAACCATCTGTGAATTTGTGAACTAAAATTCTGTATTCTTCTTCAAATTTTTTGACAAAATCTTCAGATGAATCAGAATTGTCATACAACCATTGAGAAGGATTTGAAACAGCAAATATGATCACTAGACCTGATTCAGTAATAGCTGATTGAGCAACAAAAGAGAGTCTATCAAGCCCTTTTGTATCATTTAATTCAGAATATTTTGCCTCATTTTCAAAAAATTTTCCAAATGTATTTTTTGCTATTTCACCATTTACAGAATCTGGTAATTCGATAAAATCTGCATTTGATTTTAATGCACACATTGCATTTTGAAATGCAAGTACAATCCCCATATCTTTATCAGAAGATTTTGATATAAAATCAGATATGGAAACATATATTTTTAATTTTAAGTCAGGATATTCTGGAAATATTGTGCTTTTTAAAAATGCAGGTTCTAAAAAATAATTATATGGCATTAAATTACCTGTATTTAAATATATAAAATCACAGGGAATTTTAAGTCTTGATATAGAATCGAGGAAATTTTTTACATGTTTTGATGGATCTTTATATTCGCCAATACCTTCAAAAACAGAGTTAAAACCAACTCCACCAATCAAAAAATCTTTATCATATTTTTTTACACCTTTTGCAAGCATTGAAAAATAGATGTTTAATTCATCTTCATGGTCTTTCCATTGTGATTTTTCAAAATCAGAGAAAGCATCAAATATAACTCCCTTTACTCTGTATCTTGTTGAAGGACTTTCTGAAATTAACAATTTATCAAATGATGACAAAATTTCATTTACAGAAGATGATATATCTGAAGGTCTTTTAGATATGTCAATTTTTAAGAAAAATGAATTTGATGAAGCTAATATTTCTTTGCTTAAATCAGAAACAACTCCATCTTTTAATGTTACGACACAATTTGAATTTTCAAAACATGTATTTGGTGATTTAAAAATAAATGAAGAAGGATAGACCTTTCTCAATTTTAATGCAGGGCTAACTTCTACCATAATACTTGATTTTTGAGGTATAGAAATAGGAACAATTTCCTCTTTTTGTTCTGGTTTTTCAACAACTTGTTCTTCTTGATTTTCTTCTGTTGTATTTTCAATTACTTTATTTTTATTTTTTCTTGCCTGTTTTTCAGCTCTTCTTTTTTCTCTTTTAAGTCTTTTCTCTTCTGCTATTTTGGCATTTTTTATTTTTTTATCTGTTTTGGCATCAAGTGAAATCTTCTCATCTTTAGCTTTTCTTATTTTTAGCTTTTCTTCTCTTCTTGCCTGTCTTTCAGCTCTTCTTTTTTCTTTTGCTGTCAGTTCAGGCTTTTTTTCTTCTTCACTATTTTTGTCTATAGATGTATCTTCATCTTTGTTTTCAATGCCTGAATCTTTTTCTTCGTTATCGTTGGCGTTCTCCTCAATATTTTCTTTTTTGCTATCATTAGAGACATTATCATCAACATTTTCTTTTTCATCTTCAACAGGTGTTTTGGATTCTGTAACAGTTCCTGCAGTATTTCCGTCATCTTTTTTTTCTTTATCTGTTTTTTTGGTAACTTCTGTTTTGTCTTGTGCTTGTACTGAATCTATAATTACACAAGAAGTAAGACATATAAAAATAAATAAATAAAAAAATTTTTTGAACATATAATTATTCCTCTTCATCTGAATTTGAAGGTGAAGTCAATTCTTTCATTTTATCAAGAGCAGAATAGACATCGACATGCCTTTTTTCTTTCTTTTCAATTTTTTCTTTTTTTATTGCTTTAGTTCTTGCTGAAACTCCTCCACCTCTTCTGTAATCAGCAATAATCATATTTACATAGTTTATTGTTTCTGAATAAGGAGGAACTCCGCCATAGGCTTGAACAGCTCCTGGTCCAGCATTATATGCTGCTAAAGCATGAGCTATATTATTATTAAAAGCATCGAGTTGTCTTCTTATATATAATGTGCCAGCTGCGATATTTTGTTCTGGTGAGAAAACATCTGATATTCCAAGAGCTCTTGCTGTGTCAGGCATTAACTGCATTAAGCCACTTGCTCCAACAGGTGAAACGGCAAATGGACAGAATCCTGACTCATATTTTATTATAGTTTTTATTAGAAGTGGATCTACATTGTTTTTTTGTGCTTCAGCCATTATGATTGGAGCAATATCCATTTCAGTACCGTCTCTTAGTACAATGTAAATTGGATCTAGTATTCTTCCATATCCCATACCATTTGAGAACATGCTGTATCTTATTGAATTAGGAGTTGGAAGGTCTCTTTTTATAGTTTTTGTGTTAGTTGGAGATAATTTGTTGTAATTTTTATAGACGCCAGATTGTCTAAAATTTTCAATAAATTTATTTTCAGCTTGTGCTTCTCCATTTGAAATAACTGTTGTTGTTGAACCATTTGGAGATGTATATGATTTTGTTGTTAAATTTTTATCAGAAGCATAAGAAGCTGAAAAAAGAATAAAAAATGCAAAGATTGAAATTACTAATTTTTTCATATAACCTCATTTTTTATCTTCCTAAATTAACTCGTTGTGCTAGTTAATTAATATTTTAAAATCTGCCCAAGAAAGCCTCTATTTAAGGAAAATGTCATTGCGAGGGAGCTGGGCGACTGTGGCAATTTCAACCGCTTAATTTAAATTTATTAATTTATGAAATAGATCAACTACAGCAATTTTTTATTTACTTATTTTTTTGAATTAACTAGCACAAGGCGTTAAATTATTTAGGAGTAAAATTATTATAATATTCTTAACTTTTTAAATTTCTTTATAGCTTTCTAAAAACCTTTATTATTGAATAATTGGTTTATTATCTGCTATCATAACTTTTTGAACCCTTCTTATTTTTGAAAGATTTTTCATTTAATAAATAGAATATATATCATAACAACTTAAGGAGAATTTTTTATGAAATCTTTTTTTTATGTATTTATTTCTATATTTTTATTTTTTAATATTGTTTCTGCTCAGAATAATGTTGAAAATAAGATTATTGAAAAACAGACAACTAAGGCTATAACAGATTTTTTAAATGATAAGCAGAAAGAAAATGAGCCTTCAAAAAATGATACATCTAATGATGAAGGTATAAATACAGAAGATAAAGATGATGAGTATGTATTAAAAAATGATTCAACAAATGAAGAATCTTCAAATAATACAAATGTAACGAATTCACTAAATGGAATAGAGATTGATACAGGAGATACAAAATTAACACCACAAGAAGAATTAAAAAAAGAGCTAAAAGAAGAACTTATAAAAGAATTAATAAAAGAATTACAAAATAACAAAAAAGAAGATGTAAATGTACAGTCAAAATATGTTGTAAAATCCCCACCAAAAAAAGAAGAAGTACCAGTAGAGACAAAGGCTACTACTCCTATTACTAAAGAAAACGAAGATATAAGACCTTATGATATAAATGTTTTAGGTGTAAAAATAACAACTCTTAGAAAAAATACTCAAGAAACAATTGCAGAAGCAAGAGCAGAAGAAGCATCTTATAAATTGGAACAAATTATAAAAAATAGGGATATTAAAAAAATATCTATAAAACCCATAAAATATGGTTATTCAATAAATATAAATGACAAAGAGGTTTTTGCTATTCTTCATGGAGATGCTGGAGCTGTTATAGGAAAAGATAAAGAAAAACTTAAAGATTATGCAAAAGAAGCTGTCCAAAATATAGGAGTTGTAATAAAACAAGAAAAAAAGAAACAGGATAAAGAAGATTTTAAAAATTCTATAATAAAAATAGTTCTTGCTTTTATTTTAACAGTTTTAGTTCTACTTATATTGAAAAAACTAAAAGTATTAGCTGACAATTCTATGGAAAAATGGATAACAGCTTTGTTGGAAAAGATTGCAAGCACTGAATTTTCACACAAATATTCAAGAATATTTGCTGTTTACTTGAAACGATTTCTATTATTTGCATATTATTTTATAATTGTTTTTATTTTATACTTAGATTTTGCAGTTGTCCTTACAGGAATTCCACTTACAAAAAATTGGGCTAATGGTCTTTTAAACGCATTTGAAACGATTTTAAATTCATTTTATAGTGGTTTTATTAGAATGTTACCAGGACTTGTCATTGTCGTAATGATAATTTTGGGAACAAAAATTTTAGTTGGACTTGCAAATATATTTTTTGAAGGTATAGAAAATGGTCATATACAATTTGAATGGATTGATAAAGACACAATAGTCCCAACAAAAAGAATAACTGCAGCATTTTTGTGGATTATAGGAGTTGCTCTTGCATATCCATTCATTCCAGGAAGTGGAAGTGATGCATTTAAAGGAATTTCCGTTTTAATAGGTGTCATGTTTTCTATAGGCTCTTCAAATATTATGAGTCAAGCAATATCTGGATTGATTTTAATATATACAAAAGGTGTTAAAGTTGGAGATTTTGTTACAGTAAAAGATTATACTGGAACAATTTTGCATACAGGTGTTTTTACAGTAAAAATTAAGACACCATTACAAGAAGAGATAAATATACCAAATACATTACTTCTCGATAGTGTAACAACAAATTATAGCACTTTAAAAGAGGAAAAAGGTATTGCACTTGAAATAAAACTTGGTCTTGACTATGATGTCCCTTGGAGACAAGTCAATGCAATGGTACTTGAAGCAGTTAAGATGACTCGTTCTTTAAGACAGGATTCAAAGCCAAATATTTTTCAGTCAGATATGGCAGATTACTATATGGAATATACTGTTAGAACTTGGATAGATAGACCTGAATTGGTAAAAAGTATAAAATCAGAACTATATCAAAATATACAAGATGTATTTAATAAATATGATGTTCAAATAATGACTCCAAGATATTTGACTATATACAAAAATAAAATGGTTGTTCCACCAGATAAATGGTATTTAGAACCAGCTTCACACAATGAAGACGATCAAATAGAAGTAACAGGACTTTATGATGCTAAAAATGCAGATGGTACTCCATTTTTAAAGAGATTAAATGAAAAAGAAGAACCTAAACAAGAAGATTCTAAACAAGAGGAAGTAAAGGAAGAAAAGAAAGATGACAGAGCTAATAAAAAGAATTCAGGAAAGTCTAAAAAGTCATAAAATAGATGGTTGGCTTTTCTATTCATTCAAACACAATGATCCATTTGCTGAGAGGATTCTAAAATTTAAGCAATTAGGACATGGTACAAGACGCTGTTTCTATTTTGTTCCATCGGAAGGAACACCTGTAAAGGTTGTACATGCCATAGAGAAAACAGCACTTGATGAACTCGAAGGCAAAAAATTGATATATCTATCTTGGACGGAGTTGGAAGATTCTTTGAAAAAAGCATTGGAAGGTTTTGACAATATAGCAATGCAGTATTCACCAATGAATCGAATTCCATATATTTCATGTGTTGATGCTGGTACTGTTGAAATAGTAAAATCACTTGGAAAAAATGTTATAAGTGCAGGCGAACTTATTCAAGAATTTGAGTCGATCCTTGATGAAGAACAGATGGAATCACATAAAGAAGCTTGTATTCTTTTGAGAAAATTTGTAGATGAGGTATTTACAAATACTGCTGAGAGATTGAGAAATAATATAATAACAACTGAATATGATGTTCAACAGATGACATGTGAGCTATTTAAAAAACACAATATGATAACATCGAGTTTGCCAGTTGCAGGTGTAAATGAAAATAGTGCAGACCCACATTATGAACCTACAAAAGAAAATTCAAAAGAGATAAAAAAAGGCGATTTTTTACTTCTCGATCTTTGGGCAAAATTTGACAAGCCAAGAGCTGTCTATGGAGATATAACTTGGACATGCTATTTTGGAGATTCAATTCCTGAAAAATATGTAAAAATCTTTGACATTGTGGCAAATGCAAGAGATTCTGCATTCAATTTTATAAAAGAGAGACTTTCACAGAAAAAAGAAGTTCAGGGTTGGGAAGTAGATGATGTAACAAGACATGTCATAAAAAATGCAGGTTATGGAAAATATTTCATTCACAGAACAGGTCATTCAATCGGTGAAGAAGTACATGGAACTGGTGTAATGATTGACAATCTCGAAACTAAAGACATTCGTCCAATAACTGCTGGTTGTTGTTTTTCAATAGAGCCTGGTATATATATTGAGGGTGATTTTGGAATAAGAAGTGAAATTGATGTTTTTATAAATAGTAAATTAGAGCCTATGTGCTTTAGTGAACCAATTCAAAGGGAGGTTTTGAGATATGATATTTGATATTCTTTTTCTTGTTGCAATATTGGCGACATTTGTTGTTCAGGCTATTGTACATTCTAAGTACAAAAAATATGCAAAAATTGACAATATGCTTGGTTTGACAGGTGAAGAAGTTGCAAAACAAATATTGGAATCAAGAGGTATAAGTGGGATTAAAATAGTTCCAATAGAGGGAGAACTTACCGATTGCTATGATCCAAGAAAAAAAGAACTTAGACTTTCAAGAGGTGTTTTTGAGGGAAAATCTCTATCTGCTTTGGGAATAGCAGCACATGAAGTTGGTCATGCTTGCCAAGATGCAGAAAATATGGGAATGTTAAAATTGAGAAATGCAACAGCAGGCGGGATCATGTTTGCTGATAAACTTGTTATAGGTGTAATTATACTAAACTTAATATGTGCTTTTTTATTGAGTGTTGATATTTCTGGAATATCATTTTTATTGGTTTTGGGTTATTTGTTTTTCCTTTTGTTCTTCCAGTTGATAACTCTTCCTGTTGAATTTGATGCAAGTAAGAGAGCTGAGACAATGCTCTATAATTGTGGATTTGTAGTTGAATCTGAAAGAAATAAAATTAAAGACCTTTTATTTGCAGCAGCTATGACTTATGTAGCAGCAACTGCAGTAACATTGATGAATATTTTGAGATTGTTGAGAAGACGATAATTTTATTTTTATTGTGTTGTGATATAGGGCTGTTTTTCACAGCCCTATATTTTTCGTGAAGAATTATAAAGTAGAGTATTGAAATGATAACATCTATATATATAAAAGATTTCATTATTTTCGATGAAGTAAAATTGCGACCAGAAAATGGCTTAAATGTACTTACAGGAGAAACAGGCTCAGGTAAAAGTATAATAATAAATTCTATAGATATTGCATTTGGAGGAAAAACAAGCCCTTCTTCAATAAAGAATGGTGCAAAGAAGGCTTTTATTGAAATTGAAGTAGATTTAAATAAAAATTTTGATAAAACTATTTTTGAGGAAAATGGAATTGAAATAGAAGACGATATTTTGGTAATATCGAGAGAGATAACAAAATCATCTTCGAGAAGCAGAATTAATGGAGTTCTTGTAACACAGGATTTTATGAAAAAGATAAGACCTCTTTTTCTTGATATACATTCACAAAATCAGACATATAAATATATGTCTCAAAATTGTCACATAAATCTTCTCGATGAATTTGGTGGTAATGATCACAAAAAAGAAGTTGAAGAGTATGGAAAGTTATATAAAAAATGGACTTTTCTAAAAAATGAAGCAGAGAGATTAAAAAGAGAATACGAAGAAAGAGAAAAAAGAAAAGAATTTGTAAAATATCAGATAAATGAAATTGAATCTGCGAATATAAAATCAATTACAGAAGATGTTGAGCTTGAAAAAGAACTCGAAATCTTGACAAATGCTGAAAAAATAAAACAACTTGCGATATCTTCTTATGAGGATATTGAAAATGAAGATAGTGGCGTATTTAAAAAAATAGGTCATGCAATATCTGAACTTGAAAAAATTTCTTATCTTGATTCAAATGTAGAATCGATAAAAAAAGAACTTGAAGAGGCTTCAGACATAATAAGGGATGCTTCCATATCGATAAGAAGATATTATGAAAATGTTGATTACAATCCACAAGCCATGATTGAAATTCAATCGAGAATTGATGTTCTCGACAATTTGAAGAGAAAATATGGACATACACTTGAAAAAGTAAAAGAATCTCTTGAAGAATGTAAATCAGAATTAAATATAACTGAAACAACCATTGAAAAATCACTTGAATTTCAAAAACAGGCAGATATTTTAAAAGAAGAAATAATTTTAAAGGCAGAAAAAATTTCCGAACAAAGAAAATTACTTGCTCAAAAGTTGTCAGAATGTGTGATAAATAAATTGCAAAAACTTGAAATGCCAAAAGCTCGTTTTAGTGTTTCATGTGAAAATACTAATCTTGGGGAGTATGGTTGTGATAGAGTTGAATTTCTTGTAAGCACAAATATTTCACAGCCAATGACAGCCATGTCAAAGACAGCTTCTGGTGGTGAAATTTCAAGAATCATGCTTGCCTTAAAATCTATATTTGCGGAAAAAGATAAAACAGATACAATAATTTTTGATGAAATAGATACTGGAATTTCAGGGAAGGCATCTAAAGCAGTTGCTGAAGAATTGTCAAACCTTGCAAAACATCATCAAGTTATAATAATAACTCATCAAGGTGTTATAGCAGCAAGGGCTTCAAAATATTTTTATGTTGAAAAAATACAAAATCAAAAGACAACTGTTTCGGTAAGAATACTTGAAGGAGAAGAAAAATTGAAAGCTCTATCATCTATGGTTTTTGGAAAAACGACAGAAGAATCAATAAAATCAGCTGAATTATTAATTTAACTCGTTGTGATAGTTGATTAATATTTTAAAATAAACCCAAATAGCTACTATTTAGAGGCGATGTTATTGCGAGGGAGCTGTGCGACCGTGGCAATCTCAAGTGCTTTTTTATAAACTAACAAAACGAGTTAATTTACGAAAATTATATATAAAAAAATACTTTTTTCACAGCCCCCTAATT
>JBGUKW010000017.1:0-5813 GCA_045114665.1 Candidatus Xenobia bacterium
AGAACGATTCCTAAAAATAGCAAACAAAGAAACATACATGTAAATTTGAATATTTTTTTCATTTTTTTCCCCCTTTGGTATTGAAAAAATAAAAATTATTATATATTATGGCTATTTATATTATACTCATCAGCTATGACAGTATATGTCATTTGGAAAAAAAAATAAAAATATTTTTATTTTTGAAAACATATAATGAAGATAAAAGAAAATTTACAGAAAATAAATTTGCAGATATAAAAGCAATAATTTTATAATATATATAAAAAAACAGGTCACTCTCAATTTGAGAGTGACCTGTTTTTTTGTGTCTAAGAACTTAAAGGAATTGTTTTTCCAAGCCTATAATATTGTGCAGAAATTTCTGTAAATTTAAAAATGAGCATTTAGTTTTCTGTGTAATTTTTATTGTGTTTAATCATCTACCTCTGATACTGCCCCATGATTATTTATAGGTATTAAATTAGCAGAAGGTCTTGAATTATTAGAGGAATCACTCTGGGGTGGTTCACCATTTACATTTAATGCTCCCCAAGGATAACCGTTTAATTGTTTTTGTGGCTCGCTTATCTCGATATTGTTTATATAATCAAACGCAAAATTTCCTATTTTTGTTACACTTTTAGGAATCTTAATACTTGTTAATGAAGAACAACCTACAAAGGCTCCATCCCCAATGGTTGTAACACCGTCAGGAATCGTGATACTTGTTAATGAAGAACAACCTGAAAAAGCTTCATCGCCAATGCTTGTAACATTGTTAGGAATATTAATACTTGCCAGTGAAGAACAATCTCCAAAAACCTCATCTCTAATGTTTGTAACACCTTCTGGAATATTTATACTTGTCAACGAAGAACAATTTTCAAAAGCCTCTTCTCCAATGTTTGTTACACTATCAGGAAGAGTGAGACTTGTCAATGAAGAACAATCTTCAAAAGCTTTATCTCCAATATGTGTAACACCTTCTGGAATAGTAACATTTGTCAATAAAGAACACCCTGCAAAAATTTCTTCTCCTATCTTTGTTATTTTGTATTCTATTCCATTGTAAGTAAAAGTAGCAGGAATATTTGCTTCTGTCAATTCGTCTATATGCTCATAATCTTTTTCAAATATTCCAAGTTCATATAATTGGTTAATTACTTTGCTATTTAATGTGACAAATTGTGGTTGTGGAGGAATTGGAGGAATAGGGTAAAATGGATAGTTTGTGGATGTAGAGTTGTCATCGCCACAAGCTGTAGTAAATATGCCTATAATAAAAAGACATAAAATGAGACATAAATTTTTTTTGCTATGGGATATCATAAATTCTCCTAAGATTATTATATTTTTTCTTCTTTATATGCCTATAGTAAAAAGGCACAAAATAAGACATAAATTTTATTTGCTATGGAGTATTAGAAATCATCTTAATATTGTTATAATATATAATATTTTTTTCTTCTTTAAAATACCTTAAAATACCTTTTATTACTAAATATAATTTATTTTACAGAATTTCTTTCCAGTTCTTCTATATCTTCTTTTTCGCCGATCATTGGCTTGCCATTGTAGAATTTTGTTCCTTCAATAATTATCTGTGAATATTTTTTCATTTCATATTTTATACCTCTGATTCCAAAAATCAAAACAGGTTCATCTCCTATCGAGGTATATCTTTTGTATATTTTCTGATCAATTGGGTCTTTGTATCTTTCACAAAGAAGAATGCTATTTGCACTTAATCCTACAACAACACCATTTACTTGTCTGAGTGAGAAAAATGAAAGTGTGTCTTTGTCTGCTTCTCTTATGTAGTTGTAATCTTCAGCATGTGGAGTTACCCAAAGTCCAGATGTCAAACCCATTCCCATATCACTTGCTCTTAAATATCCACCTGGTGTGAATCTATCCAAATTTAGGAAAAATTTATCTTGTTGGCATAGTGTCCCCGCACTGATTCCGTATGTATTTGTCCCGTTTTGTAGTGCTTCTTTAAAATATTCCGCAAGTTGATAAAATCTTAATCTATTTACCAATACATAAACTCTACCACCATAGAAAAATACTGTTGCACTTGATAAAATTCTCTTTTTGAGATCTTCTCTCTGTTCGTTGTACAAACTACAAGAAGCTATTTTGCTATGTTCAAGAAAATAATTTTCAATAAATTTGCAGGTATCGAACATCTCAGCATCTTTAAAAATGATGTGATCGATTATTGCAATAAGCTCTTTGCAAGAGCCAAGGTCTTTTTGATTTTTACAAAGATTGTCAATTTCTCTTAAAATATCTTCACCTTTGATGAAATCATAATTTTCAGTGAAGAAATTTTTGTCTTCCTTGTATTTTTCTATGTTGTAAAATTCAAACATATTCAAATTAGGGTATTTATCATTTAATCCCTTTGTTATTTCATGAGCCATTTCCATATAATGGCTATTTTTGATGAAATAATCTTGTTTGAATGCTTTGATTTGATCTTGTTTTTCTGTATATTTTCTGTAAAGCCAAGGTTCTTTTTCTTTGAAAGTGTTAAACATCGTCCAAACAGAAAGATTTTGAATATTTTGTGGCATTCCATTATTCCAACCAGCGTCAATGCCTATTTTTTCAAAACTTTCTATTAAATGTCTATCGTGATGTTCTTCACCTTTTTGAAAGGCAGCTGTTACTAAAAGAACTTTTTTGCTTTTGTTAAGTTCTTCCTTAAAAGTCTGTGGATTTTGTATCTGTTCCTTGCACATATTAACAAGGTCTTCTTCTTTTCTTACATTTCCATTTAAAAATATCCAACCATAGGCTTTATCTTCAAATATAGAAGAAAATTTTTTTTCTTTTTGTTCTTCCATTGTTTTTTCCCCTTTATTTATTTTTTATCTTCAAAAAATTTCCAAGCATTTTCGACTGTTTGTGAACAATCACATAAATTTTCTGCTTCAGATTTTGAATATAGCATTAAAAATTCGATATTGCCAGAAGGTCCTTTTATTGGAGACCAAGTGCATTTTACAGGATAAAGCCCTGCATTTTGACCATAGATAACAGCATTTTCAAGGACAGAAACATGAATTTTTTTATCTTTAACTACGCCTTTTACTGTCTTACCTTTTCCTGCTTCAAATTGTGGTTTTACAAGTGAAACAATAATTCCATTTTCTTTTAAAAGATTATATAATGGAGGAAGTGCAAGATTTATGGAAATAAAAGAAATATCTATCGTTATTAAATCAACTTTTTCAGGTATTGTAGAAGAATCTATATATCTTATATTAAAATCTTCAATAACAATAACTTTGTTATTTTGCCTTAAACTCCAGTCAAGTTGACCTTTGCCAACATCGACAGCATAAACTTTTTCAGCTCCTCTCTGTAAAAGGCAATCTGTAAATCCACCCGTAGAAGCTCCTGCATCAATACAAATATAATTATTGGGTTTTATATCAAATTCATCGAGAGCGTGGGCAAGTTTTATGCCTCCTCTGCTGACAAACTGTTTTTTAGGAATTTCGGCTGTGATTTGATCTTCAGGCTTTACATAATATCCTGGTTTTCTTTCTTCTTTTCCATTTACTTTAACAAAGCCTTGTATAATATAATTTTGTGCAAGTTGTCTGCTGTCAATTTCAAATGTCTCATGAATATATATATCAAGTCTCTTTTTAGCCATTTTTCCCCTCTTTAAATTTCAAATTTTTATATTTTCGACAATTTCGCTATTTTGCCTTTATTTTGTTTGGATTAATAAAAAAGAACTATTTTCAATAAAGAGAGTTTTTTGGAAAAAATAAAAATTCTGGGATTTTATGAATTTTTAAGTCTTTTAATTGTTAATTATATTAATAAAATATTAATTATTTGTTAACATGTAATTTTCAAAAAATTTCATGTGTTTAAGTTCTCCTTTCTGGAGAACTTAAACACATGAAGAATATACAAATAAATAAGTATATTTAAGATAGGTGGAAAAGAAATGAAAAAATATTTATTTGTTTTTCTATTTTTATTTTTATCATTTTTAACTATAGAGGCATTTGCACAATTTTCTTGGGATAAATCAGACGAAGATGTCAAAGTGAATTGCAATGTAATTCTTGCTTATGATTTGTTAAAAGGGAAAGATCATAGTTCAATAATAAATAGGGCTGTCAGTGCAAATGTAAATAATGTATATAGAAATCCTTTGAATTATTGTGATAAAATATTAAAATTTTATGGTGTTGTGATTTCTAAGCCAAACTCATTAAATTGGGATGGTGTTAAATCTTGTGAAATAAAATTATTAGTAGATTCAGTACCTGTAGATATGATAGTTTTTTGTGATACAACACAAGTAAAAGAAGGCGATACAGTCGCTATTTATGGCTATCCTTGTGGTATTTTAGGTGGAAAATATTTGCAACTTGTAGGGATAAAGAAAAATGTCTAAATTTCAAAAAATCATATTGTTATTTTTGTTAGTTTTTTTTGTTAATATTTTATATGCTTGTAATACTAATACAAAAAATACAAGTAATGAATCTCCAAATGTAAAAGAAGTAGTTGTTGAAAATAAAGAAAGTAATAAAGAGAATGATAAACAGATTGATAAAAAAATAGTAAATGAAAAAGATGATATAATAAAGATAGGTGAAGTTAAAAATAATATTGTAAATACAAATGTTACACGAATAGAGCTTGTTTCGTGCAATATAGAAAAAAATAATGTTCTTGAAATAATCGATAATGAAAAATATAAAAAATATAATCGTAATCTATCAGATGAAGTTATAGTTTTGAAATTTAAAATAAAAAATAATTATAAAGTGCCATTAAATATTCTTAGAGAAGTTTTTTTGGGGCAATTAGAAATATATGTTGATGGAAATGAAAAAACTTGGAGTAATTATAACCTTTATAGTATTAATCAAAGACAATTTATTGATGATATAGCTAAAATAAGAAACGATAATGAAATTCTTCTTTATTGTTGTATTGGTTGTAATCAAAATGAGAGAAAAAAAATAGAGATTGATGTTTTTAATTTACAAAAAGATAATTATGGAAATTGTATAAAGAATAAGCCAGTAAGTACAATTCTTGTAAATTTATAAAGGAAAAAGGTAAATTGAAATGCAGAAAATTATATATTTTGTTATACTTATTTTTTTAGGAACTTTATTTGCCTGTAATTCTCAAGATAATATTTCAAAAGATACAAAATCAGTTGTACAAACAACAAATACAAATGATAATGAATTGTCTCAAAATTCAGTAAATAATAATCTTGATAGGTCAGATAAGCAAGATCTTATTGTTCAAAATGTAGATGTAGAAGAGAAAGTAGAAAAGAAAAAAGATATAATCAAGACGGCTAAAGTTCCAAATAAAACAGTTAAAACAAATGTTATA
Organism: Candidatus Xenobia bacterium; assembly: GCA_045114665.1. Taxonomy (GTDB): domain Bacteria; phylum Vulcanimicrobiota; class CADAWZ01; order CADAWZ01; family CADAWZ01; genus CADAWZ01. The sequence goes on from JBGUKW010000017.1 coordinate 5,377, forward strand.
ACTGTTGAAGTAATCTCCTGTACTTTAGAAAATAATACAGACGAAAATAGTACAAATAAAAAATATTGTTATAGTGAAAATGAAGTTTTAGTTCTTAAACTAAAGATAAAGAATGATTCTTCTAAATCGTTATCGATGTATGATTTATTTCAAGGTTCAATGGAATTTTTTATAAATGGTACTGAATTACATTATCCAAGTAATCAAAGACTATATAATGATAATGAATATCAAAATATAGATTTCGATAGTAAGATAAGAAGTAATTCTGAATCAATTATTTATTATGTTATACCGACAAATTCTAAAAAGTCTCATAAAATAGATATAGATTTATTTAATTTAACAAAAAATCAATATGGTAGTTATTTAAAAGAAGTAAAGGCTGGTTCAATTTCAATAGATAATATATAAAAGATGAATAAAAAAAGTGGCAT
>JBGUKW010000018.1:0-4253 GCA_045114665.1 Candidatus Xenobia bacterium
ATAATTCAGCTTTACCTTGAAACATTGCCTCTAATGTTGATAAAGTAAGAGATTTTCCAAAACGACGAGGACGAGAAAGAAAATAACTTTTTTCTGTCTTTGCAAGTTCAAGTATTTTTTGTGTTTTATCTATATAAAGATAATTATTTCTGCGGATTTTTTCAAAATCTTGAACACCTATTGGTAAATCTTGCACTTTTTTATCCTCCTTCGATAGAAGGAGCCTTAATGCTCCTCTTTTTTATTATATATCACATTACCAATTTAAAACGCAATAAAGAAGATCTCGCTATTAAATATTTTTTCAATAGACTCAAATAATTTTGATATACTCCCTATACATTTAACATCTTGTGTTTTACTTCCATATTTTTTAGTTCGTCAAAAAATATTTAATTCATCTCTTTTGCTCCCCAAGGAGCTCCAGTTGCCGTTCCGTGATATTCAATATGAGGAATTCCATTAAATGCCCAATCACCAATATAATCTACACTGTCTGGAATAACTACATTTTTTAATGATTCACAACTATCAAAAGCACATTTTTCAATCTGTGTAATTTTATATTTTTTACAATTATAAATGTAAGTTTTTGGTATGTTAAAAGAAATAACATCTTGTCCATTTTTTCTAAAAGAAACTAAATATTTAAAAACATCTCCATAATAATCTAATTCTCCATTTTCATCTTCTTTGTATTCGACATCATATCCAAGCTGTTTAAGTACAGTCTCATTAAGGGTAACTTCGACATAATCATAATTATTATTTATAACTTTATTAGCTCCCCAAGTTGAACCTGTTGCACTGCCATTGTAATATACTGTATCAATTTTATAAAAAGCATTATCTCCAATTTCTATAACGCCATCTGGTATTGTTAAACTTTCTAATGAAGAACATCTATAAAAAGCTAATTTATCAATTTCTTTAAGACTATTAGGTAATTTAATGTCTGTTAATGATTCACAACTATCAAAAGCAGAATCTCCTAATTTTATAATACTATCAGATAGTTTTACATTTTTTAATGAAGAACAATCAGAAAAAGCATCACATCCAATATGTGTAACGCTACTTGGTATTGTGATATCTTCCAATAGATCATAATCATAAAAAGCATATTTACCTATTTGTGTAATTTTATAATTTCTACCCTCATAACTATAAGTTGCTGGTATATCGAAAGAAATTACATCCTGTCCATTTTTCTTAAAACAAACTAACTTTTTATATCTATATTCCCTTTCGTATTTTACTTCATATCCAAGTTGTTTAAGTACAGGCTCGTTAAGAGCTACTTCGACATAATCATAATTATTATTTATAACTTTATTAGCTCCCCAAGTTGAATTTTTAGCATTCCCATTATAATATACTGTATCTACATCTGCAAAAGCCCAATCGCCTATTTTTATAACGCTATCTGGTATTTCTAAACTCGTTAATGAAAGACAATTTGCAAAAGCCTCTTTATCTATTTCTGCAACGCTATTTGGTATCACTATACTTGTCAATGAAGAACAATCAGAAAATGCACTTTCACCTATTTTTGTAACACCATCAGGTATGGTTACACTTATTAATAAGGAACAATCAGAAAAAATACCTTCACTAATTTGTGTAATATTATTTGGTATTTTTACATCCTTTAATGATGAACAATCAGCAAAAGCCCAATCATCTATTTCTGTAATGTTATCTGGTAATGTTACACTTATTAATGATTTACAACCACAAAAAGCACTTTCTCCAATTATTGTAATTGTATCTGGTATCGTTACACTTGTTAATGATGAACAATCTCCAAAAGCACATTTACCTATTTTTGTGATCTTGTAATTTTTTCCATTATAACTGTATGTTAAAGGAATAACTAAATCAGTTACATCTTCTCCATTTTTTTTGAAACTAATTAATCGTAAGTCGCTAATACAATCTTCTTCATATTCAACATCGTATCCAAGTTGTTTAAGTACAGTCTCATCAAGGGTAACTTCGATGTAGTTTGTATTTTCCGATTCCATTTTCACACTCCAAAACAAAATTGTATTATATGGTGTTAGTACAAGGAGCTAATTCATTGCCTTTGCTCCCCAAGGAGCTCCTGTTGCCGTTCCGTGATATTCAATATGTAGAACATTTTCAAAAGCATACTTTTCAATTTTTGTAACACTGTCAGGAATAGTTAATTCTCCTAATTTTTCGCAATTATAAAAAGCCTTTTCCGCTATTCTTGTCACGCTATCAGGTATTGTTACACTTGTCAATGATGTGCAGTTTTCAAAAAGACAATAAGATATTTCTGTAATTTCCTCTGGAATTGTAATACTTTCTAAAGAGGTACAACCACTAAATGTTCCAGCCTCAATTTCTTCTAATTTTTTTGGAAGATTAATGTTTTTTAAAGATTTACAATTTAAAAATACATCAAAACCTATTTCTGTAACGCTATCAGGAATCGTTATATCTGTTAAAGAATCACACTTTGCAAAAGCATTTGAAGCTATTTCTGTAACACTTTCAGGAATTATCACATTATTTAATTTTTTACAACCTGAAAAAGATTCAAGAGAAATTTCTGTAACACTATTTGGAATTTCGATATTTTCTAAAGATTCGCAATTTGTAAAAGCATAATAAAGTTGTGTTACACCATAAGGAATATTTATTTTCTTCAAAGCCCTACAGCCTCTAAAAGCTCCATTAGAAATATCTATTACTGTTTTTGGAAGTTTAACACTTTCCAATGAATAGCAATTCAAAAAAGCCCAAGGGCTTATCTCTTTAATTGTATATTCTGTACCTTCATAATAATAAGTTTCTGGAATATCAAGAGATGTAACAGGTTCATCATTTTTATAAATATAAACTTCTTCATCATATTCTTCATCATAATATTCGTTATAATCTACTTTTTCTTTTCTAATAACCTTATAACTTAAATGTCTAAGGACATCATCTCCCAATTCGACATACCAAACAATATTTTTGGGCTTTTCAATCTTGGTTAGAGAACGACAATTTTTAAAAGCATTTACCTCTATTTCTGTTACATTGTTTGGAATTTCGATATATTGTAACCTTCTACAGTCTAAAAACATTGCTCTACTTATGTAAGTGAGATCTTTTGGCAATTTAACTTTTTGCAACAAATAACATTCTTGAAAAATACCTGTTCCTATTTTAGTTACAGTATTAGGTATTCTAATTTTTTGTAGAGACTCACAAGTTCTAAAAGCCCAAGTGTCTATTTCTTCTAAACCTTCTTCAAGAAAAATTTGTTTCAATGCTATACAATTACTAAATGTTGATTCATTGATTTTTTTTACACCACTTGGAATATGGATAATTTTTAAAGATTCGCAATTACAAAAACAATAAAGTCCTATATCTTTAACATTATTTGGAATAACTATATTTTTTAGTAATGTACAACCTTCAAAAGCACTATCTCCAATTTTAGTTACACCTTCAGGTATAATAACTTGTTTTAATGATTCGCAATTTTTAAATAATTCATTTGGTATTTCTGTTAAATTATTCGAAAGAATTATCTCTTTTAGTGATTTACAATATTCGAAAACGCTTTTTCCTATTTCTGTAATACTATTCGGAATAGTTGCTTCTTTTAATTTTTCACAATTATAAAAAGCATCACATTTTATTGATTTTACAGTATTTGGAATAATTACATTTTTTAGGGATAAACAATAATAAAAAGCGAATTCCTCAATTATTTCGACTCCTTCAGGTATAATAATACTTTTTAAATTTGTAAAATATTTGAAAGCCTTGTTTTCAATGGCTGTTATTTTATATTCATTGCCATTATATGTGTATGTTGAAGGAATCTCAAGAGAAGTTATTTGTATATCATTTTTATAAATTACATAACAAACTATTTCGCAGTGTTCGTATGTTATTTTTTCTTCTCTTATTTCATATCCTAATTGGTTTAAAACTTTACGATTTAGTTTAATTTCATTGAACATAATTTTTACATTTCTTTAGGTTATTTTTGTTTTTATTATACAATATTGTTTGAAAAAAGGCAAATAAAAAAGATCTCACATTAAATTAGTGAGATCTTTTTTGGGTACAGATGTAATTATTGATATTTCTCAAAAAAATTAAATAAACCGAGTACAGCATTTTAAATATAAGCGATCGACTCAATTTTTAAGTAAATAATAATTTACAGGCTTAGATTGCCACGGTCGCACAGCTCCCTCGCAATGACAAAGTGGCAG
>JBGUKW010000019.1:0-3028 GCA_045114665.1 Candidatus Xenobia bacterium
AACCATAAGGTTACTCACCCTCGGTTGTCGCCTTAGACCGTCGCTCTGAGTTTGCAAGTTAAGTTGGGAGGATAGCATTGAGGTCCTGTGCTTGCAGATTGAAAACCCAGTTCAACATTGACGAAAGGAAGTTCAATTCTAATCTTGGTTGTAGAGATTAGATAGGCATTACAGTTTGATTAGCACTGTCTTAATGAGTAAATCATCTAATTACAACCTTAGAAAGGAGCTAAAATGATGTTCGTGTTCGTATATGTAATTTCAAAAGATGGACAACCACTTATGCCAACCTCTCGTTTTGGCAAGGTTCGTAGATTGTTAAATGAAAAAAAAGCAAAGGTGCTAAAGCGTTGTCCATTCACAATTAAACTTCTCTATGAGACTAAGAGTTTGGTTTTGCAAGAGGTTATATTAGGACAAGATACAGGTTCAAAACATATTGGAACATCTTGTAGAAGAAGTTCAAGCTCTCTCTGTACAAATGGCATAAATTAGATAAACCTACAAAAAAAGTTGCTGTGATAATAATTACAGCAACTTTTTTATACTCATTATTAGGGTTTGTTGGTAAACTCACTATTAGCCATTTTGCTGACTTATACCACACAATTATGGCATTTACAGAGCCTCTCTATATGAATAATTTTCTTTTCTATATTCAATAATATCTATAAGTTCTGAAGGAGTTAAAGTCGCTGTTCCAACTTTTTTAACAACAACAGCTGCAGCGAAATTTGCAAGAACAATAGAATCTTTCAAAGAAGCACCTGAGGCAATTGCAAGTGAAGCAACAGAAAGGACAGTATCGCCTGCTCCACTCACATCATAAACTTCACTTGCAAGAGCAGGAATCGAAAATGGTTCTTCGTCTTTTTCAAATAGAACCATTCCCTTATCACCTCTTGTTATAAGTAGAGAATCGAGAGATAGATCATTTTTTAATTTTTGACCAACTTCTTCAATAGAAATGGAACTGTCAAAATTTTTACTTGCTTCTCTTGCCTCTTTTTCATTTAAAGTCATCAATTTTGCACCTTTAAATATGTGCATATTTGCAGGTTTTGGTCCTACAATTGTATTTACCCCAAAAAGAGAAGCATTTGAAATCAAATTGTCAACAAATTCTTTTTTAAAAAGCCCTTTGTTGTAGTCAGACAGAACCAAAATATCAAAATCCTTCAAAGAATCTAGAATTGTACTCAACAATTTTTTAGAAATTTCATCTGATAAAGGCTTTTTCTTTTCTGTATCTATTCTACAAAGTTGCTGACTTCCAGCCATAATGCGAGTTTTTGTGGTAGTTGGACGGTCTTTATCTTTTATTATCCCAGAAATATCTACACCTCTATTAGACAATTCAGAAGAAAGTTTGAGTCCGTTTTCATCTTCACCAATTACAGTAAAAACAGCTACATTAGCTCCCAAACCAGTTATATTATTTACGACATTTGCTGCCCCGCCTGGAGTATATGAAAGATGATCTACATCTACAACAGGGACAGGAGCTTCTGGCGAAATTCTACTGACTTTTCCCCATATCCAACTGTCAAGCATTGAATCACCGACAACGGCTATTTTTTTATTTTTAAACGATTTTATTATTTCAATAGATTTACTTAATGAAATAAAGTAAACATCTCTATTACTCAATTTTGTAACCTCTTATATTTATCTCAAAGAACTGAACAAACGAAGATATTCATCACAACTTTTTTGCCAACTGTAATTTTTTAATCTCTCAGTTCCTCTTGATTTCATAAGTTTAACAATATGTGGAGAATTTATAACCCTATTTATCTTATCTGCTAGATCTTCAGGATCAGAAGGAGTAAAATAAAATGGTGCATCTCCACCTATTTCTCTAAAAACAGGAATATCTGAAGCAACAACTGGAGCTCTACAAGAAAATGCTTCAAGAAGTGGAATTCCAAATCCCTCATAACGTGAAGGAAAAACAAAAACTGAACACTGATTATACAATTTTACAAGATCAGCATCAGAAACTCTTCCAAGCCAAATTACATCTTTTTTAAATTCCATCTTATCCTCTATATATGAAATCATATTGACTTCAGGGCGTTGACCAAGAATTTTTAAAAAAAATCTTGTAAATTTATTTACTTTATTTAAATTTGGCTTAGTAGAAGCAAGTAATAATTTGTGTGGTAATCCAGTATTTTTTTTGAATATATCAAAAGCAAGTAATAATGTTTTTAAATCTTTTCTTTTATCTGGACTTCCAACAAATAAAATATAATTTTGACCATCTGAAAAAGTATTCAAAAATTCTATTGGATTTTCAGGAGCTGAAGGCATAAAATTACTATCAACAGAATGTGGAATAACTTTTATAATATTTGACTGAATTTCTAAAAAAGTAATTATTTCAGATTTTGAAAATTCAGAACAAGTTACTATTATATCAGCAGAAGAAACAGCTTTTCTGATTCTTTGTCGATCTTTATATGAATCAATTTTATTGTGTGGAAAATATCTGAACATAGCTATATCGTGAATTGTAACAACACGACGACATTTTGGTATAAAATCAATTCTGTTCCAAGGATACCAAAGAACATCTAATCTATCTGAATCTTGAATAGAAAGAATTTCCACTTTAGGGTACATTTTCTCTATTTTAGGCTTATCATTTTCATGAAGAGGCATTACAAAATAATACTGATTAGAAGTTTCTAAAAGCATTAAATTTATAAGTGATTTCGTTACCCTTCCCATTCCTCTCGAATCTCGAGCAAGAAATGAAGCGTCTATTCCTATTTTCAAAATATCACCTCAATAAAAAGAATAATCTTTAACCAAAGAGCACAGACTTGCAAGTTTACTTACAACATATTTTGGATCAATTCCATTGTAACAAATAAAACGAGGACATTTTTCTTTTACACATTTTTTTTGATTACAAATATATGATTTTGGAACAACTGAAGCCACTTTTGGACCAAATGGCTTCCACCTATTTGGAAAATCGCTTTTAAGTGCAAAAATAGAAACGGTTGGAATACCCAAA
>JBGUKW010000020.1:0-2415 GCA_045114665.1 Candidatus Xenobia bacterium
ACTTTTGGAAAGGAGAAAGTGGCTCCTCCCACCGCCCAAGGGCAGTGGGTTTCCGCCTACAACAACAGAAAGGATTTTATTTATGAATTTAGAGATTCAGATGACTGGAGATTACGAGCTGCTGTAGCTACATATGGAAGAGAAGCTGATTTGGATATACTGGTCTATGATAAGAATCCTTATGTTAGAAGAAATGTGGCAATACAGGGAAGAAACACTGATTGCTTAAAACTTCTGTTCGACTCTGATACTTTTGTTCAAATGGCATTAAAAAGTCAACAGCAAAATAAAAAACTCATATTAAATATGTAACCATTTATTGATTTTTCTTCTATATAAAGAGGAAACATAAAAAAGGAGGAATTTGTCATGCGAACATGGAAAAAAAGAGGCTTATATAAGAATCTTTCATCTATTGTGTATTCTAATATTTCAAAAGAAGAATTAGAGGATACACAAATATATAAGATAAAAGGAATGGAAAAAGCTGCCAAAATGATAAAAGATGCCATTAGAAGTAATATAAATATTGTCCTTGTTGGCGATTATGATTGTGACGGTATTATGGCATCTACAATAATGTATTATGTAATAAAAGAAATGGGTGGGGATATTAGGGTAAGATTACCTCTTCGTTTTTCGGAGGGATACGGACTATCAGAAAAAATAATTGATGAAGTTCCAGAAGGCTCTTTGTTGATAACTGTGGATAATGGTATTGCGGCCAATGACGCGATAAAAAAAGCAAAAGAAAAAGATTGTAAGGTTTTATTGACAGACCATCATCTTATCAGCAAAAACGGATTACCGGAAGCTGATATCATTATTGACCCTACGGCAGTAGAAGGACAATGTAATTTTACTGGTTATTGTGGGGCAGGAATCGCATATAAGCTGGCAAAGGAATTGATTTCTGATAAAGTTTTGTTAAGACAATTAGAAAGTTTAGCTGGTATTGCCACAATTGCAGATGTAATGCCTTTAATCCGAGAAAATAGGGTAATCGTAAAAAATACGTTAAACACTTTGATGGACCGAAAAAGTATTCCTGCAATGAATATTTTATTGGAATGCTTAAATCTTGAATACATAACAGCTGAGGACATTGGTTTTCGTATTGGACCAATCATAAATGCATCCGGAAGAATGTATGATGATGGTGCTTTTAGAATCTTTACCCTGCTGACATCAGATTCAAAGGATACTTTTGCTCTTGCAAAAAAAGCAATTGAGGTAAATGAAGAAAGAAAAAAAATACAAAATCAATGTATTGACCGAATGAAAAAAGTTGTGAACACAAATGGGATGGAGAATGATTTTCCTCTAGTTTTATATGGGGAAGATATTCCGGAAGGAATCATTGGTATTGTTGCAGGCCGCTTTGCTGAAGATTATAAAACGCCATGTCTCGTTTTTTCTGATATGGAAGATATTCGGTATAAAAAGGGTTCTGCGAGAAGTTATGGAAATATCAATTTAAAGGAATTATTAGATTTGAATTCCCAAAATTTATATAAGTATGGTGGACACAAAGGCGCAGCCGGTATGACCATATTATCAGAACAATTAGATGGTTTAAGAGAGGGGATGAAAAAAGAAACACAAAAAAGATATATTCATGACAAAAACGATTATTATGACCTTGAATTAGACGAAAAATATATTCCGCAGATGTTAAAAGCTTTACTTAAATTTGAACCTTTTGGGGAACATAATCCTATGCCAATATTTAAAATACCTAATTTTACGTTAAATGCAGAAAAGGGGCTGGTCCGGATATTAAAAAGCGAAAATGGCAGTACCCATCTTAGATTAGAAGGGAAATATGCATCTTGTATGTTGTTTAATATTGATGAAGAAATGGAAAAGTTCTTTCATAAAAAAGACATTCCTTTAACCTATGAAATTTACGGAACATTAGGATACAACTACTTCAATGGAAAATTTTCCAACCAAATAAATCTTTTAGATTGGAAACCGGTAGTAAAAAAAACGTCAATGCAAAGAGTTTTGACTGATATGAGCTTAAAAAGGTATTAACGAAAAATACATTCCTATACAAGGAGTGTATTTTTTTTGTACATTTTTACCAAAAATCTAAAAAATCTTATTTTTTCTCGACCAAAAAATCCAAAAAACTCATATTAAGGGCGAGAAGGAAAAACATTTCTTCCCTTAAAAATAAAATATTGTGAGTTACCTGTTTTTTTTAAAGAGATGTAGGGGCCTTCCCCTCCCAAAGTTTCAGAAACCAACTTTCGATGGCAGGAAAGCCCCTTTTGGGGTGGGAGTTTTCATTTTTTCAAAAAAAAAGGTACAGCAAAACTCATATTATAAATGAAAATAAAAAACATAGTGGTGGTTCGTTGGAATCATCTTACAACAAAATAGAATGGTCGCCCGAGGTGTCGGGGG
>JBGUKW010000021.1:0-38793 GCA_045114665.1 Candidatus Xenobia bacterium
AAAATGGGATAGAGGGTTCGTGTTAAACCCATTTGTAGTAAATATAATTTGAAAGGTTATATTGAACAATAAAGAAAGATATTTTATTTTATATTAAAAAATTTTATATATTATTTAATATTTTTCATAACATAGCATTTTTAATCACTCCCGTTTTTTTTATTATACCAAAAACAAAAGAAAAAAAATAATATAAAATTCAAAAGTAAATTTTCAAATTTTTCTCATTTTCCTATCACCTTTCAAATTTCACAAAAATTGCTCATTCAAATTATTTGACTACTGACTTCCTAATTAAGACAAAGAAAAAAATGGGAGGAAAAACAGTTTATAAAAAGAAGATTATATTATATTTTTAAAAACAGGTGGCGTTGAAAAACATGGACACAACAATAGACAAAATAGGTCAATTTGAAGGTCAGACAGTTAGATTAAAAGGCTGGATATATAACAAAAGATCTAGCGGAAAAATTGTTTTCCTTCAAATAAGAGATGGATTTGGAATCATTCAGGCAGTAGCAGTAAAATCACAATTTGCACCTGAAAAATTTGAGGAAATCCAAAAAGCAACTCAAGAAAGTTCAATAATAGTAACAGGTTCTGTAAGAAAAGATGAAAGAGCCCCAAGTGGTTACGAGCTTTCTCTTGAAACTTTTGAAGTAATTGGAACATCTGAAGACTATCCAATCTCTCCAAAAGAACATGGAGTAGATTTTCTAATGGAACACAGGCACCTTTGGCTAAGATCTGCAAGACAACATGCTATAATGAAAATAAGAAATACCATTATAAGGTCTTGCGAAGATTATCTTAGAAAAGAAGGATTTTTACGCATAGATACTCCAATTTTAACACCTGCAGCATGTGAAGGTACAACAACACTTTTTGAAACAGATTACTTTGACAGAAAAGCATATCTCTCACAGAGTGGTCAACTTTACAATGAAGCAAACTGTATGGCATTTGGAAAAGTTTACTGCTTTGGTCCAACATTCCGTGCAGAAAAATCAAAAACAAGAAGACATTTAATGGAATTTTGGATGCTCGAACCTGAAGTAGCATTTGCAACTATTGAAGACATAATGGAATTGGAAGAAAATATGATTTCATATATGGCTTCAAAAGTAGTTGAAGAAAATTCAGCAGATTTAAAATCAATCGGAAGAGATATTTCAAAGGTAGAAGCAATAAAAGCACCTTTCCCAAGATTGCATTATAATGACGCAATAGAACTTCTCCACTCACATGGAAATGATCTCCCTTGGGGTGAAGATTTTGGAGCAGATGAAGAGACAATAATTTCATCACAATTTGACAGACCTGTATTTGTACACAGATATCCAGCACAATGTAAGGCTTTCTATATGGAACCAGATCCAAAAGATCCAAAACATGCACTTTGTGCTGATTTACTCGCCCCAGAAGGCTATGGTGAAATAACAGGTGGCGGTCAGAGAATGTCTGACTATGAGATGTTGAAAAACAAAATTATTGAAAACAAACTTCCACTTGAGGCTTATGAATGGTATCTCGATTTGAGAAAATATGGAAGCGTTCCACACAGTGGATTTGGAATTGGAATCGAAAGAACAATTACTTGGATTTGTGGAATTGATCACCTCAGAGAGACAATACCTTATCCAAGAATGTTGACTCGTCTCTATCCGTAAATAATAACTTAAAACCCATCAAACCCCTTTCCTTAAATGAAAATAAGGGAAGGGGTTTTTCACTATATAGTTAAAAAAACATTTCAAGTCCGACAGCTATTCCATCTTCATCGTTTGTCGGCACAGTCTTAAATGCAATTTTTTTGACATCATCTATTGCATTTCCCATTGCAAAAGAATATTTTGCAAATTTTAGCATTGAAATATCATTTGAACTATCTCCAAAAGCTATTGTTGCACTTGATTTTATGTCTAATTGTTGGCACAGGTTTTTTAGTGCATTTCCTTTTGAAGCTGTGGGGGAATTTATTTCTGCATTATATTCGAGTGAAAATGTAACTTTTGCGTTAAGATTATATTTGCATAAGTTGATGATTTTGTCTTTTTCATAAATGTTTTTGCAAAATATGTTGATTTTATCAACAGGAGTTCCCAAGTTTACCATGTATTCTTTTATATTTTCGATAGGTGTACATGTTGAATATAATAGTTCTTTGAATTTTTCAAGATGATATTCTTTTAAATTTTCAAAAGCGTATTTTTCGAGAAAAGCTCCATTTTCATTGAAAAATTCAAGAGATACATCATAATTTTTTGTCAATTCTATTATTTTTATAGCTTCTTTTAATGGAAGTTGGTCTTCAAAAATTCTTTTGTTCGATTTTAGATTTATTATAAAAGCCCCATTCGTGCATATTGCATATTTGGCATTTGGAATTTGTTTTGTATATTGAGTTATTTCTTTCGATGTTCTACCTGTGCAAATAACTATTTCTATCCCATTATTAGATGCTTTGTTTAATGATTGTAAAGTTTTTTGTGATATTTGGGATTTTGAATTTAAAAGCGTTCCGTCCATATCACAGGCAATTAATTTTATTTTATCCATAGTTTATTATCTAAATTCAAAATTAAGGAAATATAAAAATAAGTGGTGTGAAAATTTTTTCACGCCACCCACTTATTTTTGTTTACCAGTGTTTTCTTACTCTTTTAACTTTTATCTTCTTAGGGTCTTCTTTGTCAAGAGTAACTGTATATTTATCATTTCCAGAATGTTTTACTGTTTCAAGTACAGTTTGGTTGTACTTTCCACCTGCAAATTTTATTTCTATTTCTCCAGTATGTTCTACAGGAATCGTTATTTTATCGTATTGTGTAATTGTATATGATTTTGACATATTTGTTCCATCTGTAACAGATATATCTAAAGGTCTATTTGTTTTGTTTTCAAAAATTATATTGGCATATACAGTTGATGACATTAATAAAACGATTCCAAGAGCTAAAAGAAGTCTTTTCATTTTATACCTCTTTCTTTGATAGTTTGTTATCTATCACATTTTTCATTATAGTTATAGGTAAACTTCCTGCATTAAGCATTATATCATGAATTTCTTTTTTTGTACAACCATATTTTTTCTGAGAGTTATTTATCAACTCTTTTAACATGTGTTTGCCCATTAGATAACTCAGTTGATATCCTGGTGTGTAAGTATATCTTTTTACTTCACCTATTGCTCCTGTATATTCAAGACCTGCATCCTCTACAAGATGTTTTACAGCATCTTCAAAAGACATCTTTCCTGTTGCCAGTTCAACATCAATTACGATTCTCCAAGCTCTCCAGTACATATCTTTTAATCTTATGAGCATTGCAGAAGGGGAATTATAAAATCCTGCTTCAGCTGTTGCGTCTTCGCAATAGTGAGCCCAACCTTCGACAAATTCTGTTGCATGTGCATAAATTCTTGCTGTTGAAGGATTTAAATTTGCACAAGTTAACTGTAAATGATGTCCAGGATATGCTTCATGAACAGATGTACTGACTAAATCTTCAAAACAGAATTCCATTAGCATATCGTCATTTGACTCAGGAGGTGTCATCATATATATACCCTTTTGGTCTGTGTCAAATTTTCCAGGAGGTGAATATGCTGCAAATGGAATTATATGTCTCATAAATATTGGAGTTTCTACAACTTCAAGTATTTCATGTTTTGGAAGAGTTGCGAAATCTGACTTTTCTACAAATTCTCTTGCTTCTCTCATGACTTTTTTGCAATCATTTATGACATGCTCAAAACTTTCTGCATGTCCTTTTTTGATTTTTTGCAAAACTTCCATGACAGTAGCTGTTGAATCAATTTGCTCTGCTGTTTTCTTCATTTCAGCATTTATTTTTTTGATATAGTCATAACCTATTTCCAATATTTCTTTTGAAGAGTAGGGGAGAAGTCTTCTTTTTAGAAGCTCATTATATTTGTCTTCACTCATTGTGAAATTTTTGTCTGCTTTTGGAAGTTCATCGAGAAGCCATTGTTCATGAGCTTTAAAAGCGTTTTTAACATTTATTGCATCTATGTGAAGTTCATTTAATATGTCACAGTCATTTGTAACTGTTTTTCCAAAGTCTTCTATAAAATCAATAAAGCCCTTCATTCTTCTACAGGACTCTATTCCCATTTCTGTCCAAAGCCAAACAGGATTATGTAATAGAGATTTTTCATTTTCAAGAAAAAGAGGAATTTTTTTCATCTTTTTCATTATGCTTAAAAGTCTCTTTTTAATAGGTGTAGAATCCCTGAAAAGTATTGTATAAAGAGCATTTCCAACTGTGTCAACTGATCTTGGATATCTTGCCCACAGTTTTAATTCTTTATGGCGAAATTCCCCTAATTCGAGCATTGATTTCAAGACTTGTTGATCTATTTTTTCGTCATCTGTCAAAACTTCATTTTCAAATGATTTGACTTCTCTGAGGAAATTGCGATCATGTTCGACTGTTGCTTCTATGTCTTCCATTCCGCCATCTGGCATTATGTCGTCATATTCTTCAAGTCCCATATCACTTCCCCAAAGCGGTGAGATCTTTAGGTCTTCTCTAAAATAACGCTCGGTCATTTTACTGAAATCTGACATGTATTCCCTCCGTTTATAAAATAATCATTATTATAATACAAGAAAAATATAAAAAGCCCTCTTTATTACTTTATGCTATTTTATTTTTGATTATTTCAATATTAAATTGAGTGTTAAATAATTTAACTCGTTTTGTTAGTTATTTTTTAGGTATTTAGCAAGTATAATAGTTTTTACAGTATAAGTTAATGTATTATTATTTTTCTTAATATTTTTGAAAATTGCTGTAAATGAGTAAGTTTTTTTATTTGTATTTAGAGGGGGAATTGAATTAATATAGAATCTTTATATTTCTATTTTTATATTTTTAGGAGTTTATATAAATGAGAAAGTCAGACAGATATTCAAGCAGAAATGATATTAACGACGACGAATATAGAGAGTTAAAAAGAAAGATGAGAAAAGCTGAGCGTGCCTTGGAAGAGTTGGAACAGGAACTCGAAGAGTGCGACGAAGATGATGAGGAGAAATATGAAAAGTTAGAAAGAAAAATAAGAAAAACTGAGCGTGCCCTAGAAGAATTGGAAAAAGAACTCGAAGAATATGAAGACGATGAAGATGACGAAGATGATGAAGACGATGAAGATGATGAAGATGATGAAGACGATGAAGATGATGAAGACGATGAAGACGATGAAGACGATGAAGATGATGAAGATGATGTAGATGATGAAGAAGATGAAGATGATGAAGACGATGAAGATGATGAAGATGATGTAGATGATGAAGAAGATGAAGATGATGAAGAAGATGAAGATGATGAAGAAGATGAAGATGATGAAGACGATGAAGATGATGAAGACGATGAAGATGATGAAGATGATGAAGATGATGAAGATGATGAAGATGATTATAGATCGAGAAGAAGACATTCAAGCAGAAATAGAAATGTAAATAGAAGAAGGGGAAGAAGATAGTCTTTTGTTAATTGATAAAAAAATGAGTGTATGAATAAATTTCTTCATACACTCATTTTTATCAAATTTATATTTTAAACTGGCAAATTTCTCCAAGTTTTAAAATTTTCTTGTTTTATGTAATAATGTTGCCTTTTTTCTAATCCTAAATCTTCTCTCATGTCGTTTTCATTCAATCCTTCTGGATTTCCTGTTAATTGTTGTAATAATTATTTCTCCAAAATTTACGCTTTTCTGATTCTGTGTAATAATGTTGCCTTTTTTCTAATCCTAAATCTTCTCTCATGTCATTTTCAGTCAATCCTTCTGGATTTCCTGTTGTTACTGTACCATCAGGATGTTTTATAGGGATTCCATTTTCTACTGGAAGTCCGACACATTGTCTTTCAAGTTTATCTGTTAGATAATCATTTTCACTATTGTCTTCTTTTTGTTTTCCTGGTTGAAGTGTTCCTGTTGCCATGTTGTAAGTATGTACTCCTTCATGGTGAAGAACATTTAGTGGAACTCCATTTTCTGATCCATTAACTGCAGGGTTGTAATGTATTTCTGGATCTATGCCTTCACCTCTTTTACCGTCAGGAGTTATCATTGCATTACTCCAATTTGCACCGCCAGCAAAACCATTTTCTTGATTTTTGAGTTCTTTAATTGTAACAGTATGACCTGATTTATCTATTTCTGACATTAATTTTTTGCCTGAGCGGGTGTGCCTCATTGATTCTAAATCAGATTCTACTCTCATTTGAAATTCTTCATCGCCTTCTACTTTTATTGAAGAACCTAAATTTTCATTTTCTGAAGCCTCATATCTGTTTATTCTATTGCCTTCTTTTGCTTTTATATTTCCTTCAGTATCATCATATATGGTGCTTTTTTCGCTTGTTGTTGTTATATTATCTTTTCCTTTACCGCCAAATACAGTGTTTTTGCCATCTCCTGTATTTATTTTATCATTACCTTTTCCACCATCAACAAAATTATTTCCATTTCCTGTGGTTATGTCATCATTTCCATCTAATCCATATATGACATTTTTCCCATTACCTGCAGTTATTTTGTCATCACCTTTTCCGCCTTCAACATAGTTTTCACCATTACCTACTTTTATGTTGTCTTTTCCATCTCTTCCATATATTCTGTTGTCTCCATTACCTGCAGTTATTTTGTCATCACCTTTTCCGCCATCAATTTTGTTATCACCATTTCCTGCATTTATTTTATCATTTCCATTTTCTCCATAGATGTCATTGTCGCCATTACCTGTTCTTATATTGTCGTTACCATCTCCACCATGTATGACATTTTTTCCATTGCCTGCGGTTATATTGTCATCTCCATTATCACCATTTATGGTGTTAGTACCATCGCCTGCATTTATATTATCATTTCCATCTCCGCCATTTATAGTGCTAATACCATTTCCTGATACAGTTATATTGTCTTCACCATCTCCTCCATTTATGTTGTTAAGACCATTTCCTGATACAGTTATATCATCGTTACCATTTCCGCCATCTATGGTGTTAAACCCATTTCCTGATACATTTATTTTATCATTTCCATCTCCTCCATTTATGGTTTTAACCCCATTTCCTGATACAGTTATATTATCATCACCATTTCCGCCATTTATAGTGTTAGCACCATTTCCTGATACAGTTATATTATCATTTCCATTTCCAGCATCTATATTATTTGTATCTCCGTTTGCTACAATGACATCATTTCCATCTTGTGAATTTATTTTGTTATTTTTTCCTGATACATTTATTTTGTCATTACCATTTCCTGTTGTTATTGTATTTACATCTCCATTGAGATTTATTTTGTTATTTCCATTACCTGTTTTTATTCTATTTAGATGTGATTCTTTTGATGTAATAGCATTATTTCCATTTCCAGCGGTTACAAAATTTCTTCCTTGGCTGAGATTTATATTGTTGTTGCCTTCACCTGCATCTATTACAATATTGTTGGAAATTGCAGATATATCTACACTGTCATTACCATCACCTAAATTAATTTTGAATCCGTTTGCTGCTTCTTCAGGAGTATATTCTCTTATTTCTCCATTTATATTTATGACAATATTTCCATTTTCTTCATTGATACTTGCTTTTATTATATCATTTCCCTCTGATCCATTTATTTGAATCATCTTTTTTTGTGTCTCTTCTGACATAACAAAAGTATCAATATTATCACTTATAAGCTGTGAATCTGTTTGTCCAAATATCATTCCTTGTTGATTTTCATTGAAAGAGTCTTCATAATTAGAAAGTTGTTCTTCAAGAGTTTTTGTATCATCTCTTTTTATTGTATAATCTGTATTATTAACTCCACCGCCAATGATACCCCCAAAAATACCTGTATTACCGCCTAAAATTCCTCCAATACTTGAACTCATTTATTTTATTCCTTTCTTTATTATTTTTTATTAATTAATATTTTGTTCTCTTTTCGAGACCTAATTCAGCTCTTATTGCATTTTCGGTTAATCCTTCAGGATTGTCTGTACTGGTTGTGCCATCAGGGTGGGTAACTACTATACCATTTTCTATTGGAAGTCCTACACACTGTTGTTCTCTTTTATTTACACTTATGCCATCTTCCCTAATCTGTTCTCCAGGTTGTTTTGTTCCTGTTGCATTGTTATAAGCATGTATTCCTTCATGGAAAACTACATTTAATGGAACGCCATTAGCTGGTCCTCTAAACGAAGGGTTATAACCAATTGTTGTATCAGTTCCAGCTCCTCTTTCTCCATTATCTTTTATGTATGCGGCAAATCCTGTTCCTTTTGCTTCGGCATATCCATTTTTATCATCTATCTGGTTTATATTTACTTTATGCCCTGAATTATCGATTTCTGAAAGAAATTTTTGACCTGTTTTGAGCATTTTTAATGCTTCAATATCTGATTCAACTCTCATTTTGAAATCATCTGTGCCATCTGCTGATACTGATTTTCCTAAGTTGGCGACAGAATTTTTATCATGTGTATTGACTTCCATCTTTTTTGAGGCGTTTATTGTTCCTTCATCGTCATCAAAAATTTTTCCAGATGATTTTTGAGCATTTATTGTGTCTATTCCCAATCCACCGAATATTGTATTTTTTCCACTTCCTGTTGTTATATTGTCGTTGTCTTTTCCACCGTCAATATAATTATCGCCATTGCCAACTTTTATATTATCATTTCCATTTAATCCATATATTACATTACTGCCATCTCCTGCAGTTATATTGTCATCATCTTTTCCGCCTTGAATGTAATTATTGCCTTCAAAAACTGTAATATTATTATTACCATTGCCACCATAAATGGAATTATTTGAACCTTTGACTTTTATTACATCATCTCCATCATCTCCATGTATAGTAACATTTCCAAAATCAGATGTTATATCGTCGTTTCCTTCTCCTGCATGGATTTCATCTCTTCCTGCGTGAGAGTTTATTATGTCATCACCTTCTCCTGAGTTGACATAATTGCTATAGCCTTGGGTAGTTATATTGTCATTTCCTGCACCAGAATTTATTTTACTATTTTTTCCATTTACAGTGATAGAATCATTTCCAGAACCTGTTGTTATTGTATTTTTATCTGCCTTGACATCAATGGAATTATTGCCGTTACCTGTAGTTATTATGTTTTCTTGGGCATTTTTTGCTTTTATACTATTTTTACCATCTCCAGTTTTTAGCATGTTGTTGCCTTTACCGAGATTTATTTTATTATCTCCCTCTCCTGAATCAATTAAGAAATTTCCAAGAACCGCAGAAATATCTATGTTGTCATTTCCTGCCCCAGAATTAATTTTAAAGCCCTTTTGTGCTTCTTCAGAACTGTATTCTTGCTTTTGACCATTGACATCTATTATTATTTTTCCCTTGCTCATACTTGCTTTTATTTTGTCATTTCCATCTGTTCCATTTATTTCTATCATTTCTTCTTGGGCTTCATCTGAAAAGACAGAATTATCTTCTACAGGTTTATTTGTATTTTCGTTATTTTTATCTGTAGTTTTTTTATCTGTTTGATTTAAATTTGATATTTTATTATCATAATTTATTGGTTTTAGTAATGCTGAAAGTATGTTATTCATAAAAATATTGTGGGGTGCGAAAGCAGATAAAACAAAATATTTTATTTTTTCACAGCCCCTTTTCCTCCAATTTGTAAATAATTAATATCTTGTTCTTTCGTCAAGTCCGAGTTCTGTTCTTATTGCATTTTCTGTCAATCCTTCTGGATTTCCAGTTGTTACTGTTCCGTCTGGGTGTTCTACTTCAATTCCACCTTCAGTTGAAAGACCTACTGCCTGATTTTCTCTTCTATTGACCATTGAACCATCTTCTCTTCTCATTTCTCCAGGCTGTTTTGTACCTGTTGCATTGTCATAAGCATGAGCCATTTCATGGAAGAGAATACTCAATGGTTTTCCCAATCTTTCTGTACTAAATGAAGGATTATAGCTGATTGTTGTATCTGTTCCAGCTCCTCTTGTACCATCAGGTGTTACATAAGCTTTATAAGGTTCTTTTGCTGTTGCATATCCATTTTGTTCATCAAATTTTTCAATAGTTGTTTCATGACCTGATTTGTCAAGTTCTGATAACATCTTTTGTCCTGTCTGTAGGTGTCTATATGATTCCAAATCTGATTCTACTCTCATTTTGAAATCATCATCACCTTTTATTTTTATTGATTTTCCTAAATCAGCATTTTCATTTGCTTCATAAGTTTTTACTTTCATTTTTTCAGAAGCATTTATTTTGCCATCTTTGTCATCAAGGATTGTACCAGATGAAGATTTAGTTGCATCTATTGTATCTTTCCCTTTTCCACCTGCTACTATATTGCGACCAGTTCCAACAGTTATATTATCATCATCTTTTCCGCCATCGACATAATTTTTGCCATTGCCTACTTTTATGGTGTCTTTTCCATCTAAGCCATATACTACATTATTTCCATTACCTGCTGTTATTTTATCGTCGCCTTTTCCACCTTCAACATAATTGCTTCCATTACCTGCAACTATTGTATCATTTCCATTTTCTCCATATATATCATCTTTTTTTCCAGAAGATATTATTACATCATCGCCATCTCCGCCATGAAGACGATTTCTGTCTCCCATTCCAGTTATAGTATCTTTTCCTGCTCCTGCATCGACATAACTATCATTACCTGCAACAGAAATTGAATCTGTTCCACTTCCTGTTTTTACGGTATTTATATCACCTGTTACATCTATTGTATTATTTCCATTACCTGTTGTTATATTATTTCTGTGAGCTCCAGTTGAAGTTATTGTATTATTTCCATCTCCTGTTGCAACGATATTTCTTCCATGTCCAAGAGTTATTTCATTATCACCTTCACCTGCATCCATTAGTACACTTGTATATATTGCAGATAAGTCAACAGAATCATTGCCATCTCCTAATTCCACTCTAAAACCATTTGCAACTTGTTCTGCTGTATATGTTGTTTCTTTGCCATTTATGTTTATGGTTATAGAGCCATCTTCTTTATTGAAAGTTGAAGTTATTTTGTCATTGCCACCAGTGCCTGAAATCAGATTCATTTGTTTTTTTGCTTCTTCAGACATCATACAGGTGTCTGTAACATTACCTAAATCTTGAAGGTCTGTCTGCTTTTTTTGCATATTATCCATCATTATTTTCATTGTTTCTTGATTTTGAAGTTGTGCTTCAAGATTAGGTTTTGCATTTATTTGATTAATTGAGCTTGCCAAAATACTTCCCATATTCATAAAAAAATTTCCTCCACAATTAATATCTTGTTCTCTGTTGAAGTCCTAATTCAGACCTTATTCCATTTTCAGTCAACTGTTCAGGATTTCCAGTTGTTACTGTTCCGTCAGGGTGTTCAACTTCGATTCCGTCTTTTACTTCAAGACCAACACACTGTTGTTCACATCTGTTGACTGTTGTTCCGTCGTCTCTAAGCTGTTCGCCTTGTTGCAATGTGCCTGTTGCATAATTGTATGTGTGAACTCCTTCATGGAATAGAACATTTAAAGGAACTCCATTTGCTGGACCTCTAAATGAAGGATTATATTTTATTGTTCCATCTTCTCCAGAACCTCTGCCATTTTCTGTTGCATAGACATTAGGTGTATCTCTTCTTGAGGCAAATCCATTTTGAATTTCTGTTTCAATGATGTTAACATTATGTCCTGAGTTGTCAAGTTCTGATAGTAATTTTTGACCACTTTGGGTTGCTCTAAATGATTCTAAATCTGATTCAACTCTCATTTTGAAGTCATCAGTTCCATTTACACTTACTGAACTTCCTAAACTTGCTGTGGCAGAACTGTCATATCTATTTATTGTCATATTTGAAGAAGCATTTATTGTTCCATCTTGATCGTCAAATACTTTTCCATAAGATTTTTGAGCATTTATCGTGTCATATCCAAGACCACCAAATATGATATTTGAGCCTTTCCCAACACTTATATTGTCATTATCTCTACCGCCGTCAATATAATTATTTCCATTTCCTGCTTTGATTGTATCAGTGCCATCTAATCCATAAATTATATTGTTGCCTCTTCCCGCTGTTATATTATCGTTATCTGCTCCGCCTTCAATATAGTTATTGCCACTTCCAACATTTATTGTGTCATTTCCAGTTGATCCATAGATATAATTATTTCCCCAACCTGCTTTTACGCTGTCATCGCCTTCTCCACCATAAATATAGTTGTTTCCATTTCCAACATTTATAGTATCTGCACCATTTCCGCCATATATATTGTTGTCTCCATAGGCTCTTATACTGTCATTGCCATCTTCACCGAGAATAGAAGTATGTTCGAGAGAATATGAAGTTATGTTGTCATTACCTTCTCCACCATATAGGAATGAATTTCCTTTTATTGAAGTTATATTGTCATTTCCACTTCCACCGTGGATTTTGTCATCATTTCCCCAAGAATATATTGTATCTGTTCCTGCACCTGCATCAACATTGTTATCTGTGCCTTTTGTTGTTATATTGTCATTTCCTGCACCTGAATATACAGTACTTCTATTTCCATTTACTGTTATGGAATCTGCCCCAGAACCAGTTGTGATAGCATTTTTATCAGCCTTTACATTTATATTATTGTCACCATTTCCTGTAGTGATTATATTCTCTTGAGCCTTTTTTGATTTTATTGTATTATTTCCGTCTCCAGTTGTCAGCATATTATTTCCTTGACCGAGATTTATATTGTTGTCTCCATCTCCTGAATCAATAAGGAAATTACTCAAAACTGCGGAGAGGTCGATATTGTCGTCTCCGTCTCCAGAGTCAATTTTGAATCCATGAGCAGCTTCTTCCGCAGTATATTCTTGTTCTTCTCCATTTACATTTATAATAATATTTCCATTTTCTTTATTGACACTTGCTTTTATTTTATCATTTCCTTCAGTTCCTGCTATTTGAATCATTTCTTCTTGTGCTTCTTCAGAAAATACAGAATGATCTTCTGTTCTTGTAGAAGATGATTCAGTAGTAGAACTACTACTTTCAGAACTGGCTGAAGTATCTTTTGTTTCTGTTGTATTATTTGAAGATGTTGTTTGAGAAGTTTTGTTTGTTTTTTCTTGTGATGAAACATTATTATTTTGTATTGTATTTGTTGAAGAACTTATACTGCTGAGGCTCATATTTTGTTTCCTTTCTTCTGTTTTTTGAAAATTATTATGAACTAAAAAATTGATTTCTGTAATATAGAATGGGCTGTGAAAGCAGATAAAACTTATTTTATTTTTTCACAGCCTCTTCTGTTTTTTTTTTACAACAATTAATAGATTTCTCTTTTATCAAGACCTAAGTCTTTTCTTATTGAGTTTTCTGTCAATCCGTCAGGATTTCCAGTAGTTACTGTACCGTCAGGATGTTCAACAGGTATGCCATTTTCTACACTTAATCCGACATCTTGTCTTTCAAGTTTATTGACATTTGATCCATCTTCTTGATCCTGTTTGCCAGGTTGCATTGTTCCACTTACTGAATTATATGAATGAACTCCTTCATGGAATAGAACATTTATTGGGCGTCCATTTGCTGGGCCATTATAGGAAGGATTATAAGATATTTCAGAATCAGCTCCTTCTCCTCTTTTTCCATCAGGTGTTATAAATTCCTTACCTCTGTCTTCTGCTTTAGCAACTTTTTCATATCCATTTTGAGCATCTGTCTTAGTTATTGTAACTGTATGACCAGAGTTATCAAGTTCTGATAACAATTTTTGACCACTTTTTGTAGCCTTTAATGCTTCTTTATCTGATTCAACTCTCATTTGGAAATCATTATCGCCATCTATTTTTACTGAATGTCCTAAATTTGCATTTGCTGTGCTGTCATATCTCTTTACTTCCATATTTTCAGAAGCATTTATTGTGCCTCCATTGTTGTCATCGAAGACTTTTCCAGAAGATTTTTGAGCATCTATTGTGTCATCTCCAAGACCACCAAAGACAATGTTTTTGCCTGTTCCAACAGTTATGTTGTCATTGTCTTTTCCGCCGTCTATATAATTATCACCATTGCCAACTTTTATTTTATCATTGCCATCTAATCCATATATGACATTATTTCCATTTCCTGCTTTTATATTATCGTCGCCTTTTCCACCTTCAATATATGTATCGCCATTACCTGCGTTTATAAAATCATTGCCATCTCCGCCATATATTTTATCTTTTTTTCCATGGGAGGTTATGACATCATTTCCAGCACCTGCATTTATGTCATTTTCTTCACTTTTGGCATTGATTATATCCATACCATCTCCTGAAGAAACTTTGCTATTTTGACCTGCAACAATAATAGAATCATTTCCACTTCCAGTGTTAACTGTATTTGTATTGCCTGTTACATTAATTTTATTGTTTCCATTTCCTGTTGTTATGCTGTTTCTTGCTGCATTATTTGATGTTATTGTATTATTGCCATCACCTGTTGTGACAAGATTTCTTGATTGTCCAAGAGCTATATTGTTATCACCTTCACCTGCATTTATTAATGTACTTGTGTAAATTGCAGATAAGTCAACAGAATCATTTCCGTCACCTAATTCTACTTTGAATCCATTTAGAGCTTGTTCTGCTGTATATGTTGTTTCTTTGCCATTTATATTTATTGTTATAGAGCCATCTTCTTGATTGAACTTTGATGTTATTGTGTCACTGCCAGCTGTTCCTGAAATGAGATTCATTTCTTTTTGAGCTTCGGGAGACATTATATATTGGTCTATAACTTCACCTGTTTTTTGTGGATCTATATCTTCTCCATTTACTCTTGCTTGTGCAAATATGTTCTCAACCTCAAGGCCGTTTAATTTTAATTCAAGCGGAGTGTTTACAGGTTGAGTTTGTGTATTTCCTAATCCGCTAAGTCCACCAAATCCACTAATAGCCATTTTTTTTTGCTCCTTTTAAAAAAAATTAAAATCTTTTATTTATAAATAATAAATCTTTTATTTATAAATAATATTATAAAAATTTTAAAAATCAGGCATGACAAAAATTAACACACCTGCTTTATTATTTTAATGACCAAGGTAAGAATTTCTTCTTGGAAGTCCCAATTCTTCTCTTATTGAGTTTTCAGAAAGTCCTTCAGGATTTCCTGCTGTTACTGTTCCGTCAGGGTGTGCAACTTTTGTTCCGCTTATTATATCGAGACCGACTGCTTGGAATTCTGCAAGGCTTACTATTCCTCTCATTCCTGTCTCAGGATCGGTGTCGAACATCTGTTCTGTCTGCATTGTGCCTGTTACATTGTTATAAGCATGAACGCCTTCGTGGAAGAATGTATTTATAGGAAGACCATTTGCTGGACCCAAGAATGAAGGATTTATAAATATTCTTGAATCTGTTCCTTCGCCTCTTTGACCGTCGGGGGTTACTTTTCCTTTTATACCATCTTTGGGCATCATTGGTCCAGCAAAACCATTTAATTCATTTGTCTGTTCTACAAGAACTTGTTTCCCTGATTTATCTATTTCGCTGAGAAGTTTTTGACCACTTTTTGTAGCTCTGAAAGTCTCTAAATCGGACTTTATTCTTGCTTGGAACAACTCTGTTCCAGCTACTTTGAAAGATTGCCCTAAGAATGATGTTTCAGAACTGTTGTATAATTTTACATTGTTTCCTTCACCACCAGTGATATTTGAACCATCACTGTCATCAATTATTGTTCCGCCAGTACCTGCAACACTTATTTTGTCATCTCCAAGACCACCTATGACTATATTTTTACCAGTACCTGTTACTATTGTATCATTTCCTGCACCACCGTCAATATAGTTATTTCCGTTTCCTGCTATTATTTCATTGCCACCATCGAGACCGTAAATTGTATTATTTCCGTCTCCTGCTTTTATTTTATCGCTTTCAAGTCCACCGCTTATGTAGTTATTTCCATTGCCAACAGTGATTGTATTCGCTTGTTTACCGCCTATTATTGTGTTATTACCATTTCCTGCAGTAACATTTATGTTGCCACTGTAACTTTCGATATTGTTATCACCATTTCCAAGGGTTATATTTGCGGTTCCTGTTGTTGTTATGTAATTTGCTCTGTCAGAATCGAGATTGATTGTTGTTGTTTTACCGTCTGCAAATTTTGCAATGATGTCATTTAACGAACCTTGAGAAGCAGTGATTGTATTTGCTCCGCCATTTGTTATGACTTTATTTGCTGATTTTCCTAAAGTTATGTTATTATCGCCTGAACCTGTTTCAATAGATGTCCTCTTTGCATCATTTCCTGTTATTGTATTATTTCCATTTCCCGTTGTGAGGATATTTCTTCCACTTCCAAGAGATACTGTATTGTTACCTTCACCAGAATTTATTATGAAGTTTGCATCTGAAGCAGATACATCTATTTTGTCATTTCCATCACCTGTATTTATGATGAAACCATTTGCCACTTCTTCTTTTGAATATGTTTTTGTTTGACCATTTACATCTATTGTCAAACTTCCGTCTTTATTTGGAGTAGCTTTAATAGTATCATTACCTTCTGTTCCATTTATTTGGGTCATAAATGATTGTGAAAGTGATGAAAGCATAATGCCATCCATGTCAGATTGAACAACACTTTCTTGACTATCTGTTAATGGAGTTGATAAATTAGGACAGAAACCTCCGTCTTTATATTTAAGTTCACTTGCCTTTGATTGTTCAACTGAATTAAGTTTTTCTGCAAGAGTATTGCCCTGTGCATATTGTAATGGATTTGGAGGAGCCATCTGTTGATTTGTTATAAAACTGTTTATTGACGATATATTCATATTAACTCTCCAATAGTAAAACTATTTTAGCATTATTTTAAATATAATTATATATTATATATTATACAGATTTTATTTAAAAAGTTTTTAAAAAAATATAAAAAAAATGTAAACAAAATTCAGGTTTTTTAAGAAAATATTTACATTTTGTTAAATTTAGTTATATGCTTTTCTATTTTCTATCCCTATTTCTGTTCTGAAATCATTTTCAGAAATTCCTTTGGGATTTGAAGCACTTACTGTGCCATCTGGATGTTCAACAGGAGGAAAATCCTTTAATTCTAAACCAACGGCTTGATGTTCTCCTGCTTTTAATTCGAGTCCGTTTTCATTGATGTTACCATTTGCCATAGTACCTGTTGTGATATTATAAGCATGTGTTAATTCATGAAAAAGTACATTTACAGGTCTTCCATTTGCAGGACCATTGAAAGCTGGATTAAATTCAATCCAAGCATTTGCTCCTTCGCCTCTTGTTCCGTTTGGTTTCACATATTGTTTTCCATTGTCATTTGGATTGTATATATTTGCAAATCCATTTTGTTTATATGTCTCTTCTATTGTTGTTGTTTTTCCAGATTGATCGAGTTCAAATAATAATTTTCTACCTGTTTGAGTTCCTCTAAATACTTCTAAATCAGATTGGATTCTTTGACGGAATTGCTTACTGCCGTAAGATACAACGGAGTTTCCTAAAGAAGTTGTAGATTCACTGTCATATAATATTATATTGTTTTCTTCTGCGTTTATGTTTTCTCCATTACTGTCGTCTATTATTGTTCCATCTACACCTGTTGCTGTTATTTTATCGTTTCCAAGACCGCCTGCTATTATATTTTTGCCTTCTCCTGCAATAATTGTGTCGTCGTTGTTTCCGCCATCAATGTAATTATTACCATTTCCTGCAACGATTGTATCATTTCCATTAAGACCATAAATTACATTATCACCGTTTCCTACTAAAATGTTATCATTATCAGAACCGCCTTCAATGTAATTGTTTCCATCTCCAACTTGTATGTTATTTATGTTTCCACTGCTAATTATTATGTTATTTCCATTTCCTGCTTTTATATAAGAATTGCCCTTATTATTTTGTATATTGTTATTTCCATCGCCAACAGTTATATTGCTTGAACCTGTTGTTGTAATAAAATTATCTGTATCTGTATCGAGTTTTATTGTAGATGGTTTATCTGTGTAATTTTTATCAATGATATTGCTTACTGAATCTTGACCAGTTGTTATTGTATTACTGCCTCCATTTGTTATTACTTTGTTTGATGAACCTTCTCCCAATGAAATATTGTTGTTTCCCGATCCTGTATATATTGATGTTCCTTTAGAAGGCATTTCACTTCCTGTAATAACATTATTTCCATTCCCAGTTAAAGTGATATTTCTTCCATTTCCCAATGATATACTATTATTTCCATCTCCTAAATTTATTATAAAATTGGCATTAGAAGAGGACATGTCAATTATATCATTTCCATCGTCTGAATTTATAATGAAACCATCTGCAACTTCTTCTTTAGAATATGTCTGTTCTTCTCCATTTACATTGATTGTAAGACTTCCATCCTCATTTTGTGTCGCTTTTATAATATCATTATTGTTTGTTCCATTTATTATATTCATAGAGGATATAGCAATATTTGAGAACATTAATTGTTCCATATCATCTTGAAGACATATCCGTTGTGCAGAATTTAATGGATAACTTAGATTTCCGTCTTGTGTTTGCATTTGTATTGCTTTTTTGTGTTCTATTGAGTCGAGCTTATCTGAAAGATATTTTCCTTCCGCTTCTGCCAACATATCTGCAAATGATTGTTGTTTAATCATTTCTTTTTGTTGTTTTATAAATTTATTTTGAAGATTGATTATTGATGAAGAAGCTCCAGATAATGACATTGTTTTAAAATCCTTAAATTTCTAATGTTTTTCAATTTCTGTTTTTATTTTTCTAAATCTACGGTTTTTGGAAATATATATGAGAAAAGTCTAATTTCTCTTTTTTGTTCATTAATTATTAAATTTAAATTAAGCGGTTGAGATTGCCATGATCGCACAGCTCCCTCGCAATGACATCGCCTCTAAATAGTAGCTATTTTAGTTTATTTTAAAATATTAATCAACTAGCACAACGAGCTGAATTAATAATCATTGAGTTAATATAATATAATATTTATACCATAATAATCACTAAAAAACAAGAACATTACAAGTGAAAAATTGCAGGTAAAAAAAATAGTGTGTTGAAAGAAAATAGTTTATATATTAAATATTTGGGGATTATGTTCATGAAGATTATTTATAATGATGGCAAAGTTGGAGAATGTCCAGTAGAGGAAGAACAACATGTTCTCAGACACAGTGCTGCTCATATTATGGCACAAGCTATTCAACGCCTTTATCCTGAAGCAGATTTTGCTTATGGACCAGCAACAGAAAGAGGCTTTTATTATGATGTCGATCTCGGAACTCGTAAATTATCAGATGAAGATCTCAAAGCTATTGAAGATGAAATGAGAAAAATCGTAAAGGAAAATATTCCTTTCAAATCATTCATTCTTCCAAGAGATGAAGCTGTTAAGTTGATGAAAGAACGACATGCAAAATATAAAGAAGAACATATCGGAGATCTTCCTGACGATGCTGTTATAAGTTTTTATCAACAGGGCGATTATATAGATATGTGCATTGGTCCGCATATCACTTATACAAAGGCTTTGAAGGCTTTTAAGATAACACAGCAGGGTGGGGCATATTGGAAAAATGATGCCAAAAATAAAATGCTCACTCGTATAAATGGAGTTGCTTTTGCTACACAAGATGAACTAAAAGAATATGAAAGACAAGTCGAAGAGGCTTATGCTCGTGATCACCGCAGAATAGGTAAAGAAATGCGTCTATTTATGACAGATGATCTCGTTGGCAAAGGACTTCCTATGTTCCTTCCTAAAGGCTATATTGTTTGGCAAGAATTGGAAGAGTACATAAAAGAAAAAGAACGCAAACTTGGCTATGAACATGTTATGACACCTTGTGTCGGTACAGTTGCACTTTATCAGACAAGCGGACATTGGGAGCATTACAAAGAAAATATGTTCCCTGCAATGGAAGTTGAAGGCGAAAGTTTCGTTTTGAGACCGATGAACTGCCCACACCATATGATGATTTATGCAAATAAGCCACATTCATATCGTGAGCTTCCTATACGTATTGGTGAAATTGCACATGATTTTCGTTTTGAACCTAGTGGTACTTTAAAGGGAATTGAAAGAGGACGCCATTTCTGTCAAAATGACGCTCACCTTTTTGTAACTCCAGATCAAATTAAAGATGAAATCAAACGTGTTGTTGATTTGATATTTGATGTCTATGGAGATTTTGGAATTACAGATTATCGCTGTGTATTGTCTTTGAGAGACCCTGAAGACAAAGTAAAATATCACCATGACGATCTAATGTGGGACAAAGCAGAAACGGCACTTCGCGAGGCATTGAACGATCTCAATATCGAATATACAGAAGAGATTGGTGAGGCTGCATTCTATGGTCCGAAACTCGATGTAAATGTAAAGCCTGCTGTAGGTGCTGAATATACTCTTTCAACTTGTCAGCTCGATTTCTGTCTGCCTGCAAAATTCGATTTGAAATATGTTGACACAGATGGAACAGAAAAGACTCCTGTTGTTTTACACAGAGCTATTTTAGGATCGCTCGATAGATTTATGGCATATATGATCGAAGAGACAAAGGGGAAATTCCCAACTTGGCTTGCTCCTGTTCAAGTAAAAGTTCTTCCTGTAAGTGCAAAGACAAAAGAATATGCTACAAAGGTATATGAAGCAATTAATGCAACTGGAATTCGTGTCCAGCTCGACGATCGTGATGAAAAACTTGGATATAAAATCCGTGAGGCTCAACAGATCGATCGTCCACCATATATGCTAGTTCTTGGCTTAAAAGAAGCAGAGGACGGAACTGTAAGTGTTCGTACTCGTGGAACAACTGAAAATGTTGTTATGTCTCTTGATGAATTTATTAAGATGGTTCAAGAAGAAATCAAAACAAAGAAACACTAAATTTTTAAAAAAAGCAAAAAAATATGGGTTTTCTACAAAGCCCATATTTTTTTTGCTAAATAGTAATTGTGTAAAATATCGTCGGTAAATTATAGCTTACCAAAGAAAAACATTCCCATTATTATGAGACCAAGGACGATTCTGTAATACATAAACACAGCAAAACTGTCTTTTTTGATGAAATTCAACAAGAACTTTATAACAAAATATCCAGTTATTGCAGATGTTATTATACCAACTAAAAATATCATTGGAGTTGTTGTCATAAGCTCAGGGTGTTTAAATAACTTTAATCCTGAATATACTGCTGCTCCGCCTATAATTGGAATTGAAATCAAAAAAGAGAAATTGGCTGATTCCTCTTTTTTCATGCCTAAAAACATTCCTGCAGTCATTGTTATTCCAGACCTTGACATACCAGGAACTAATGCACAAGCCTGTGCTATTCCTATTATGAGAGCCTGAATGAAATTTACATTTTCAGAAGTAGGTCTTTCTTGAATTGTGAGTCTTTTTGAATATGATTCAGCAATACAAAGAACCATTCCAAATACAATTAAACAAATTGAAGTTACCATTGGACCAGAAGCGTATTTTTCTATAACATCATCTAAAAATACACCTACCAAACCTCCGGGTATAACTGTCATCAATATTAACCAAGGCAATCTTTTCTCAGGGCTATCAAAAATAACTTTTGGTGTTTTTAAATCTTTAAAAGTCGCTACCCAGTCTTTTAATATTTTTATAATAGTTTCTCTGTAATAAATTAAAAGTGATATAAATGTTCCAACATGAAGTGCAACATCAAATGATTTTCCCATATAGTCCCATTTTGCTATCTGTGGAATTAAAATTAAATGTCCTGAAGAACTTATTGGAAGAAATTCAGTAAGTCCTTGCACTATTCCCAAGATTATCGCTTGTATATAATCCATTTCCTTTTCTCTCCGTTTCTTTTGTCTTCTTTCTTTAAGGTATGTTTTAAAAGTCAAGTTAATAAAAATTCGGTCGTTCCCTTTCCTTATTTGCAATTAAGGAAAGAGGTAGGGGATAGATTAAAAATTTTTAATTTATTTGCTTTTAAAATATGCCTCTATTCCATCTGCTATACTCTCAGCAATCTTTTTTTGTCCCCAAGAATTGTCAAGATATTTTACATCTTCACTACTTGTTATAAATCCAGTTTCAATCAAAACTGCAGGCATTGATGAATTTTTTAATAGATAGAAATCATTTTGTGTCAATTTTCTATCTATTGTATATAATCTACTTGCTAAAAGGCTGTGTATTTTTGTTCCAAGTAATTTATCAGATGCTTTTGACCAGTGTGTAGAAACTCCTCGTGCAGAGCCATTTGATGCTGCGTTTAAGTGAATGGATACCAAAACATCTGCCTTCATATTTTTGGCAAAATTTACTCTTGCCCCTAATTCTTCTTTATCTGTTGAACCATAATAACTGACATCTCTGTCAGTTGTTCTTGTCATAACGACATTCCAACCTCTTTGGGTCAGTATTTCAGATGTTTTTAGAGCTATTTTTAGTGTGAGGTCTTTTTCTTTAAGTCCTTTGGCATTGTTCAATGCTCCTGGGTCATATCCTCCATGTCCAGGATCAATACAGATAACTTTATTTTTTGTAGGATAAGATGTAGCTCCGAATGTGTCGAGATCGTTGTTTAATACAGTTGATTTTTTATTTGTTACTATTACATAAATTTTATTCGGAGAAGCTGAAACAGCACAGTAATAATTTTCTTTTAAGTCAACAACAACTCTTGTTACAGGCTGTGGAGTTAATGTAAATTGTCCTGCTTTTACTTCTTCTACAAGTTTTGAATTAGGTACAAAATCAATTTTTTTGCCGAGGTATTTTGATTTGTGTATGTCTATTACTATTCTGTTATCAGGGTCGGGGTATCTATGTGTTTCATAAGTTACACTGCCACTCACATTTATTGCAACTTCATATTTATTGCTATCACCAGATGCTATGACTGAATTTACATTTTGCAAACTAAAATTCATTCCAGTGTCATTTGTCGTTTTTTGTTGCCAAGAAAGTATATATTCATTTTTGTTTTTTGAAGTTTCTTTTTGAATTTCTGTATTATCCCCAAATGGTATAACAACTCTAACTTTACCTGGATCGCTTTGATTCAAACCATATTTTATTGTTCCTACATTTGGAACATTTATTTCTTTTTTTGCCAAGGCTCTTCTAAATTCAGAAAGTGATACATTGTTTAAATCGACAACATATCTATTGGGATTTCTCAATACAGAAGTATTGGCTGTAAATGAAGAAGTTGATTGTAATTTTAAAATAGTTTTTTGTTTTACTTTTTCATGTACAACACCTTTAAAAAGTCCATCTGCATATATTGTATTGTCTTTTCTGTTCAAAAAACATGGAATGACTTTTGAAACATGTTTTAAATGTATAAAATAATGACCTGTTGTTGAAAATGGAGGAGGGGAGAGGCGAGTCTCTTCTTTTCCAACTTTTAGCATGTTGTCATTTATTTCTCTTGCTCCTTCTGATGTTTCTATTGTTATTTTTTTTCTGCTTGAGTTTATTTTATATGTACAACCAAGTGATTTAAATAACTGCTCTGTCTCTTTATCTGTCAGAGATATGTATTTGTCATCATATCTTTTTTGTACATAGACAGGAAGATTTATATTCCCTTCAGGAGTTACTGCTTGCATAACTTTTTTTTCTATTTTGAAAAGGGAATATAATTTCTCACTCGTTATCTTTATTGAAGATTGCGAATAGCATATTCCTAAAAAAGTTATGAATATTGCAAAAATTAATGTTAAAAAAAATGTTTTTTTCATGTTTTTTAAAATAGTTTTTATTTCAAAATAATACTATATTATACTATATTTTTATATATATTGTCTATCTTTTTTGAAAAAAACAATCACATTATTTATTTTTTTATGATTGACTAAAAATAAATAATGTGTTTAGATATATAAAATAAATGATTTGGATAAAAAAAAGAAAAGATTTGCAGAAAAATTTCTGAGGGAGAAGTTGATCTTTCTTGAAATTGAAAAAGATGTGAGAGCAAAACTTTATGAAACTATTGTATGTTAATATAATTCGGAAAAAACTTCTTTTTGGGGGGACAAGATACAAAAAATGATTTTACCGACCAAGATATTTTTAATACATATATAGTTAAATTAATTTTGTGGAGATAAAATTGAACATACTTATATTAAATGACAATCCTCCACCATTGGGTGGGGCAGAATATCATATCGAACTTTTGAAATCACTTTATGAAAAAAAAGGACATAAAGTAACCCTATTTTTTTTCAATGATTATGTAAAAGGTAAAAGCAAAAAAAATGCTTGTATTGAGCTGAAAAAAGTCTTGTCTTGTAATAAATTTGATTTGGCTCATGTTCATGCTGTGGAATATTATTTTGCTGATTGTATAAAATTATTGACAGATGGATATAATATAAAAACGATACAGACATTACATGATTATAGATATATTTGTCCAACTGGAGATTGTTTTAGAAATAGTGAAATATGTACAGAGTGTCATAATGGGGATTTTTGGAAGGCTGGAGTTAATGGCTGTTACAATATTTTAGGCTCTTTTAATAGATTCGGAAAGGAATTTATTTTAAAAAAAGATATGCTTGGAATAAAAAATATTTTTCGTTTTATATCTCCAAGTAAATTTTTGAAAGAAGTTTTTGAAAAATCTTGTTTTACTGGTAAAATCGAGCATATATATAATTTTTTAGACCTTGAAAAATATGATTCTTGTGACTATCCAAAAGATGAAGAAAATCCTTATATTTGTTTTACAGGTCGTTTAATGCCAAATAAAGGTGTATTGACTTTAGTTGAGGCAGTAAAAGGTACTGATATAAAATTAAAAATAGCAGGAAAAGGACCTGTTGGAGATATTGTTGCAAAAAAAATATCTGAAGATACATCATATAAAAATATAAGTCTTGTTGGATTTTTAACTACTGAAGATTTAATGAAATTGATCAGAGGATCAAGCCTTGCTGTTGTTCCTTCTGAATGGTGGGAGGTTTTGGGATTTTCTGCAATAGAAGCACTCGCCCTTGAACGCCCTGTAATTGCTTCTAATATAGGAGGTTTGAAAGAAGTTGTTGCAGATGATAGAGGGGCATTATTTGAACCTAAAAATGTGTTGGAACTCAGAGAAAAGATTTTAAATTTGATGAAATCTCCCAAAAAACTTGATGAAATGGGGAAAAGTGGCAGGAGATTTGTTTTTGAAAATATGTCAGAAAATGTTTATTATGACAAAATAATGAACATTATAGGCAGGGTTTAATTTTGTATTTAAAGAATTTAAAAAAGTTATTAATTTTGTATTATGGTTAAGGAGAGTTAAATGGAGTATTTCCTGAGCGATAAAGAAAAAATAGTGGCAGAAACCGCAAGGGAATTTGCGGAAAAATATATAAGACCTGTAAGGGCTGAATTTGATGAAACTGGCGAATTTCCATGGGAAATTTTGAAGAAAATGGGACAAGCCGATTTATGTGGAATCTATATTCCTGAAGAATATGGTGGACTTGGTTTAGGTGTTTTTGGATTGACACTTGCCGTTGAAGAAATGAGTAAAGTCTGCGGTGGAATTACACTTGCAATGGCAGCCACAGCACTTGGAACTTTTCCACTTCTTCTTTATGGCAACAAAGAACAAAAAGAAAAATACCTTCCAAAAATAGCTTCTGGAGACATGATATGTGCATTTGGTTTGACAGAAGCAAATGCAGGTTCTGATGCAGGAAGTATTGCAACAAGAGCAGATAAAGATGGTGATTACTATGTTTTGAACGGTACAAAAACCTGGATCACAAATGGTGGTGTTGCCGATCTATACACTGTCATTGCTGTAACAGATAAATCAAAAGGTGCAAGAGGTACAACTGCATTTTTAGTTGAAAAGGGGACTGAAGGCTTTAGTTTTGGAAGAAAAGAAAACAAGATGGGAATAAGGGCTTCTTCCACAACAGAATTAGTCTTTGAAAATTGCAGAGTTCATAAAAGTCAGATCCTTTCAAGAGAAGGAATGGGCTTTATTGTTGCAATGAATACACTTTGCAATTCAAGACCTGGAGTTGCTGCACAAGCACTCGGAATTGCTGCTGGGGCATTGGACGAAGCATTAAAATTTTCTTTAGAGAGAAAGCAATTTGGAAGTCCTATTTCATCTTTCCAAGCAATACAACACATGCTGGCAGATATGGCAATGGAAGTTGAAGCTGCAAGAGCTATTTTATATCAAACAGCAAGAACTATTGACTCTAAAAAGCAAAAGAATTTCTCAAAAGAATCTGCTATGGCTAAAGCATTTTGTTCAGATGTAGCAATGAGAACAACTATAAATGCTGTTCAGATTTTCGGTGGAAGCGGTTATATGAAAGAATATCCTGCAGAAAAGATGATGAGAGATGCAAAAATTACTCAGATTTATGAAGGTACTAATCAGATTTGCCGTAATGAAATAGCACTTCAACTTATTAAAGATGCTAAAGGCAAAAAATAGGCAGTTTGTTATTTTTATGTTTATAGAAGAAACTTTACAATTTTAAAAGGAAAAAAATATGAATATAGTTGTTTGTATAAAACAAGTTCCAGCAAGTACACATGTAAAAATGGATCCTGTTAAACATACTCTGATAAGAGATAAGGCTGGGGCAACAATAAATCCTTATGATTTGCATGCTTTGGAATCTGCTCTTCAGATCAGAGAAAATTATGGAGGTAAGGTTACTGCTGTAACAATGGGACCTCCACAAGCCTCAGAGGTCTTGAAAAAGGCTGTTGGCATGACTGTTGATGATGGTATTTTAGTATGTGGAAGGGAATTTGCAGGAGCTGATACACTTGCCACATCATATACCCTTTCAAGTGCAATAAAGAAAGTTTGTTCTGCAGATTTGATAATATGTGGAAAAATTGCTATTGATGGAGATACTGCCCAAGTTGGTCCAGGCATGTCTAAATGGCTTGGAATGTCCCTAGTGTGTAATGTTGTTAAAATAGAAAAGATAGAAGATAAGAAAATCTTTGTAAGAAGAGCTGTTGAAGGTGGCATTGAGCTTGTTTCAGTCAACCTTCCTGCTGTTATTACTGTTGATAAATCTATAAATATTCCAAGAATAGAGTCTATTAAGGGAAGATTTAGAGAATTGGAATTTGAGCCTAAAGTTGTAAATGCTGAAGAAATTGACTGTGATTTAACAAAAATAGGATTGAATGGTTCTCCTACATCTGTTGCTAAAGTTTTTGTACCTGAAAGACAAAAGGCAGAACATGAGTTAATCGAAGGCAAAAATGCTAATGAAAAGGCACAAAAAATTGCAGATTTTCTTTTTGAATCTAAGCTAATTATTTAGTGTAGAGTGGAGGCAATTTTATGTCGATAAGAGTTATAGAAGAAAAATGTGTTGGTTGTGGTCTTTGTGCGAGAGAGTGTCCACAAGGGGCAATAACTATTTCAAATAAAAAAGCTTCGATAGATAAATATAAATGCGTATTTTGTAAGATGTGCGTAAGCACTTGCAGATTAAATGCAATAGAGGTTTTTGGTAAAAAACAAGAAAATAAAAAGGATATATCCAATTATAAAGGTATAGCTGTATATGCAGAATATGTAAATGGAAAATTTAATCCTGTTGTTTTTGAACTTTTATCAAAGGCAAATGAATTAGCTAAGACAACTGGCGAAGAAGTTAAGGCTATTGTTATGGGATGTAGATTTGATGGAGAAAATTTATCTCTTCTCACAAAATATGCTGATGTTGTCTATTTAGTAGATAATCCATCTTTAAAATACTACAGAGATGATGTTTATTCAGCTATAATGGCTTATATTTTAAAAACATACAAGCCTTCTGTTGTTCTTTCTGGTTCTACAGTAAGAGGTAGATCTTTTATGCCAAGAGTTGCAACAGAACTTGAAACAGGATTGACAGCCGATTGTATATCCCTTGAAATAAATGAAAAAGGTTGTTTAGTTCAGACAAGACCTGCTTTTGGTGGAGATTTGATGGCTTCAATTCTTTGCGAACATACAAGACCTCAAATGGCTACTGTTAGACAAGGTGTTTTTCCTGTAGATGATTCTATAAATAAAAATGGAAAAGTCGAAAAAGTAGATGTTCCTAAAGAGTTGTTTAACTCAGAAATGGAAGTTTTGGAATTCCATCCTTGTTTTTGTAGTGAGGTAAATATTGCAGATTATGATATAGTTGTTGCAGGTGGTAGAGGTCTTAAAAATGAAAAGGGATTTGCACTTTTGAGACAACTTGCAGAATTGCTTGGTGGTTGTGTTGCTGGTTCAAGACCTGCCTGTGATGGTGGATTTATTCCACATTCAGCACAGATAGGGCAAACTGGAATGACAATAAAGCCTAAATTATATTTTGCTGTTGGTATTTCAGGTGCAGTACAGCATATTTCAGGAGTTGAAGAGGCGGAATTGATTATTGCTGTAAATACCGATCCAAATGCTCCTATATTTGATATTGCTGACTATGGAATTATTGCAGATGCTTTTGAATTTTTACCAGCTTTGATCGAAAAAATAAAAGACAAAAGATTTTCAAAAAAATAAATATAAATATTTAAAGGGGCTGTGAAAAAAGTAAATAGATGTCATTGCGAGGAAGCTTTGTGCGACCGTGGCAATCTCAACAACTTAATTTTATAAACTAACACAGCGAGTTAATTTACGAAAATTATATAAAAAATACTTTTTTCACAGAGCCTAAAGCAATATTATGAGAATATTTACTGGATTTTGTACAAATAATGAAACTAAGTCAAAAGTCAATGAACATATTGATTTTTTGAAAGAAAAATCTGTATCCGGCAATTTTACACACTTTAACAACATACATCTCACATTGATTTTTTTAGGTGAAATAAATGATAAGCAATATAAATCACTTGTAAGAGCTGTTGAAAATGTGGAGTTTTCACCTTTTGAAATTCAATTTGACCGAATCGGGAAATTTGAAGCTAGGAGAGGGGAAAAAGGTGATTTATATTGGCTTGGAATTGACAATAAAAGCAAGGAACTCGATTTTATTTATAAGTCATTGAGAAATGAAATTATGGGAGAAAATCTTGCCTTTGACGGAAAGTCATATAAGCCACATATAACACTTGGCAGACAGATAGTTCTAAGAGATTTAGAAGAAGATGTTTGTAAAAAAATAACTCCTATCAATTTTAAGATAGAGAAAATAAACATTATAAGATCAGATAGAATGCCTAATGGTGTTCGATATACAAAGTTAATGTAAAAGATTTATGCTATCCTAAATTTTAGGGAGAGAAAATATAGGGAGGATTTTATGAAAACAAGATTTTTAGAGCTTCATAGTATGGGAGAGCTTATTCTCGTAAATGCAGATGATATAAGGCTTGTTGAACCTTATGATCCAAATAATTTTGAATCAAATGAAGAAGATGAAGAATTAGACGAAGAATTAGACGAAGAAGAAGATTTAGAAGAAGATGAAGAAGAAGATGATGATGAAGAGGAAGATAATGGATATGAATCTGTTATTTCTTATAAGAGCATAAGCGATTACACATTGGTTGATGAGACTGTTGAAGAAATTTTGGATATGCTCGAATAATTTTTAGGTTATAGTACAAAAAAGTGGTTGATTCATAAAAAGAACCAACCACTTTTTTTGTGAATTTGTTCATAAATTTTCAATATTTTTTTTATATTTATGCCTTGATTTTCTTTAATCTTGTGGTTATATATAAAAATATAAATTAATTTTGTTTTTAAATGTTAAGGGTATCATAATTTTAATTTCATTTTTGACACTTGCAGAGATACCAAATTAGAATTTAGAAAAAATCCGTTATATTTATTTTAAAAATCCTCAATAGGATTCTAATCATCAAAATTATCAAGTAGTATTAAGTTTTAATTCATCAAGTTTTATTTTAAAAATCCTCGTTTGGATTCAATTATCAAATTTTTTTATTTAAATATTTATCTTTTTCTTGCCTTTTGTGCAAGAATATATCTTAAAAAAGGAGGTATAGTTACTGTTTTCTGTCTTTATGGCAGATAACAGAACTTTTTGCAAGGTAGATGTTTAATTTTCTATTTCGATTTTGTTATTTGCTTAGAGAATGGAAAATAAGTAACTTAGTAAATTCGACATGAGCAAATTTTATTATACTGAATCTTGGTATTTCCCAAGTGAGAATAAAGTTTTACAGGAAAAAATACCTGTATATATGCCAACTATAGGCGAAGAAGAATGTTTTTTAGAGAATATTTGTTGTGCTAATTATGAGAAATTACCTTGTAATCTATATATAGCTCAACGGGGTAATCATGGTAATGGTCTTCCTCGATTTAAATTTCAACTGGATGATGATACTAAATTTAAAGAAGATTATTCTTTTTCTATGACAGTTAGTGATAATCCTAAAATAATCGGTGGAAAGAACAAAGGAAAGAGAAAATTTCTTATACCTGGTATAGATAAAATGGGCAAGTTAGCCAAAGAAGATATTATTTTTTTAGTAGCATTTGCAAGAAATGAAAAAAATAAAAAAGTATTTAATGACTTGCTACATGGTAATAAATATACCAGTCTTCCAGATGCAGAAAAAGATTTAAGAATTGATGAGATAACGCAAAGTGAATTAGACGAAGCGGAGAAAATAATAAACAATCAAATATTGATAAAATAAAAAATTGAGGTATTAAGCAATGAAACGACAAGTATTTTATCCTTATAAAGATAAAAAAACAACATTTACTGAAAATTATAACAAGTTTGAAAATAAGAATCAATTTATAAATTTTATAACTTTTATTGAAGAAGATTTTATTGATAATAATGACAGTTATGAAGATGATAGTAAATTTAAAAAATTTAATGATAAAAGTCTATTAGAAGAATTAGAAATTAACGATAAAGATTATGGTTATGCTATAGTTTATGATATTTACGAAGAAAATGAGCAGATGGATGAAGATGATTTTGAAATAACACAAGAAGATATAGATTGGAATAATAATGAATTGCCAAAACTATTGGAACGAATGGAAAAAAGAGAAAAAGAATTTGCAGGTAGAATTAAATATAGAACTCGTATTAAAGAATTGCCAGTAAGTATTTTTATAACACAGGAAATAAATGGAAAAAGTCATATGCCTATAATGAAGTTTGCAACGAAGAAAGATTTATCTGAAGATAAAATTAGTGTACATATGCCTGAAGTTACTATTGATTCTGACGATCCAATGATAAGAGGCAGTATTGGAAGTTTAAAAACAGAAGATTTGGATTATATTAGAAGATTTGTAAGTAAAAATTATCGTATTTTGTTACAATATTGGGTTAATCATTATGATGAAGAGCAAGTTCTGCAAAGACTCGATTTTGATGTCTAATCAACTATAACTAAAAATTCCCTTCTCTATTCACTATAGGGAAGGGAATTTTTGTTTCTCTACTATTTTACTCTTTTGAAGATTGGATTGCGTCCATTGTCAGATCTTTAAATATATTCACCCAAGTGTTAATAACATTTTCGTTATTGGCTTTTTGCATTGCATCAAGTTCTTGTTGTGAATTGCTATTTTTGATTTGTGCCTGTATCTTTCCTATCTTCTGTGTAAGTCTAAGAAATTCACTTTTTAATGCAGTATTTTGAGCTGTATCAACAATTTTTTTCATAAGTTCTGCTTGCTCTTTTGCAAGTTTGTCCATTTTATCCTGCATTTGAGCAAGCATTGCCATATTTCTTGAAAGGCTCATACTTCTTCCAGTTGATTCCATATCTTGACTTACAGCAACAAGTCTTTTTAATACTTCTTTTAGGTTTGCTTTTGATAGAGGACCAGGAGGTGTTTTAACTGGAGCAGAAGCTCCTATCGGGATACTGAATACACCTGCTGGCGGTTGATTGAAGTGTCCACTGAAATTGTTCATGTTTCTGCCTTTCGGATTAGTTATTTGATTATGTTTAATTCTTTTCCAGTTTCTTCAAAAATTTTTAATGCAAAATCGAGATCTTCTATTGAGTGAGAACTGCTTATCATAACTCTGATTCTTGCTTTACCTCTTGGAACTGTAGGGAATCCTATTGACATTGCAAATATTCCTTTTTCAAAGAGTTTCTTTGAAAATTCCTGAGCTACATGTGCTTCTCCTAACATTACAGGAGTAATTGGAGTTTCAGAAATGCCAGTGTCAAAGCCTAATTTTTTCATTCCTGCTTTGAAGTGGTTTGTGTTTTCCCAAAGTTTCTTTACTCTTTCGTCTGATTCAGTCATTATGTTTATTGCTTCTATTGAAGCACCTGCATCTGCAGGTGTTACAGCTGATGAGAATAGAAATGGTCTTGCTTTTTGTTTCAAGAAATCGATTACTTTTTGTTTACCTGAAACAAATCCACCGACGATTCCGAATGCTTTTGAAAGTGTGCCAACTTCAAAATCGATTCTACCATGTACTCCCAAATGATGTGCAATGCCTCTTCCATGATCTCCCAAAACACCTTCACCATGTGCGTCATCAACCATTGTCATTGCACCATATTTTTCGGCTAAATCACAAATTTCTTTTAATGGAGCTATGTCTCCATCCATTGAAAATACACCGTCTGTGATTATGAGCTTATTTTTTACATCTTTTGCTTCTTTTAGTTTTTCTTCGAGGCTTTCAGGATCGTTATGTTTATAGATAAATCTTTGAGCTTTTGAAAGTCTTACACCATCAATGATTGAAGCATGATTTAGTTCGTCTGTAAATACTGCATCTTCTTTTGAAGATACTATTGAAGGAA
Organism: Candidatus Xenobia bacterium; assembly: GCA_045114665.1. GTDB lineage: Bacteria > Vulcanimicrobiota > CADAWZ01 > CADAWZ01 > CADAWZ01 > CADAWZ01. Next base: position 32,799 of record JBGUKW010000021.1, read on the forward strand.
TTACAGCTTGGTTTGCTACAAATCCTGATTGCAGTGAAAGAGTTGCTTCTGTCTGTTTGAATTCGGAGATCTTTTTTTCTAATTCAATATGAAATGACATTGTGCCTGCGATACTTCTTACTGCACCTGGACCTGCACCATACATATCCATATATCTTTTTGCACCATCAACTAATCTCTTTTCGCCTGCCAATCCCAAATAGTTATTTGAACAGAGATTTAGAACTTTTTTGCCGTCAACTACAATCCATGCACCTTGTGGGCTTTCTATTGTTCTTATGTTGTTGTAAAGTCCAACTTCTTTAAGGCGTTTTATTTCTTCATCAATAAAATTCATTTAAAAAGACCTCCTCTTTCGTTATTATTTTTTGAAAATTTTTAAATTCACTTAACTTTCTAGAGCTTGTTTGTAAATTAAATTATCCAATAGCCAATTTTGTACGATATAATATGTAAATTAAGCTCCTTCTAAGGGAGGAGAAAAAATACTGGAACGAATCAGGTTTTTTCATAGTAGATATAATAAAAAAACTCTTAATTTGCGAAAAAAAACTGTCTAAGTAAGTGTATTATATCCAAAAATTGGCGTAACTGTAAATAATTAAATATGTGAAAATAGAGTTTGCTAACATGCCCTAATTTATTTGTTTAACAATACAATTTTTCCACATTCAGACTCAGGAGAATTTAAAATTTCAAACCCCTTTTTATAGTCTTCAAGAGGAATTTTATGTGTTATAACAGGAGATACATCAAGTCTTTTTGAAGACAGGAAATTCCTTACTTCAATCCAAGTTTGGAACATCTTTCTTCCTGTTATTCCTATGAGATTTATGCCCTTGAATATGATTCCATTTGCATAATCAAGTGTTACATCTCTTGAAGGGATTCCAAAAGCAGTATATCTTCCGCCTCTTCTAACAACTTTGAAAGCATTTTCTATTGCGACAGCTGCTCCTGACATTTCAAGAACAACATCTGTTCCAATGCCATGTGTTTTTTCTTTGATGTATTCATATACATTTACTTCATCTGTGTGTAAAATATGGTCTGCTCCCATTTTTTTAGCTATTTGTAATTTAAATTTATTTTTACCTATAACAAAAATTTCGGAAGCACCTGAAGCTCTTGCAACTCCTGTTGCAAATAGTCCAGTTGGACCATCTCCAAAAATTGCTACACTATGACCATTTATGCCTCCTCCTTCGAGGGTTGCATATACGGCATTTCCAAGTGGCTCTTGAATACTTGCATATTCAAAAGGTATTGAAGGATCATTTTTCCAACAGACTATTTCTGGAATAACTGCATATTCTGCAAAACAACCATTTATATCAACACCCAATATTTTTAATTCATTGCAAATATGCATTTGACCTGTCAAACATTGTGGACAATGACCACATGGTATGTGGGTCTCTGAAGATATGAAGTCTCCAACCTTTACACGCTTTACAAGAGAACCAACTTCAACGACTTCTCCTGAAAATTCATGTCCAAGTGTTTGAGGAACATTTTGTATTCTACTTTCTGCCCAACCATCCCAATTATATATGTGTACATCTGTTCCACATATAGATGTCGCTTTTACTTTTACTAAAACTTCATTTGGAGCAGGTTTTGGAATAGGAATTGTCAAAAGTTCTGCCCCTTTTTCTCTTTTAGTTTTTACTACTGCTTTCATATTGTCAGACATTTTGTTTTTTTAAAAAAACCCCTTTCAATCATCAAATCAAATTTTCACATAAAAACTCTCTAAAGTAATAAATTATGTTATAAAAAATTTAAATTAACTGTTCAAAAATTAATCCTGTATTATTCTTCATAGCTTCTTCTGCAAACATTCCAAGTATATCGAGCTGTCTTTTAAAGACCTGTGAAGCCTTTTCATCAGAAGCTACGAGTTCTTGACCACCATAACCGTCTTGATTGTTCCAATTTGGAAATTTACCTAAAACAGGTACAAAAGTATGAATTTTTCCCTCTGTGGTAAGTCCATAAACACCAAATCCTTCTTTGTACAATTTTGCAAAAGGATAAGGGGCTTTATTTCCAAAGCTGTCTTTTACAAGAATACCGTTTTTATTTCTACCCCAGTAATAAGAATCTGTTCCATTTGGATATGTGTCATCTTCTTCACCTTCCCAAGGATAGAAAAGTTCATGCTCCCCGCCTGTGTCGTTAGGAACCATAACAGGTTGTCCATCTGTCATTACTTTTGCAACAGGCCATTTGACATCATCGAGAAGTTTTCTGAAATCTTCCATTTCATTGTATAATTGCCTTACAATATCTATATCAATAAAGTCATGGTATAACTTGTAATTTAAAAGAACTGATTCTGGCATGTATTTTACAAGTATATTCAAAAATGCAGGAAGTCCTTCTATTTCTGTATGACAACCCTCACAAGTATGTTTTATGTTTAAAGGACACTGTTCACATATTGCAGGTAGTGTTTGATCACCTGCCATTATATATGCCTGTCTTATCATATCCCATTGAAATCTGATTTTTCCATTGTCATAAAAATCGTCAATCTTTTCTTGATAAGGTCTGCAAGCTCTATAACTTACTCTGAATATGTCCAATTTCAAATCGTGCCATGTTTGCATGTTTTATTAACTCCCGTTGTTGTACAGGTTTTATACCTTTTTTTGCGGTTTTAAAAATTCTTCTCTGTGATATTTTAAAAAACCTTCAAATTAAAATTAGTATATTATCAAATATTTCTAATAAAAAAAAATAAAAAATATTGACATGAAAAAATAAAAAATATATAATATGTAAATTAAGTAGGGATGGAATAGCCCAAACTTGGTGGACAAAATATATTTAATTCAGAATATATTTGTTACTCCATAAGCTTGTGGAGATGGTGGAAAAGCTGTTTGTAGTAATATGAAATGTGGTAGTAACCTCTGTCTATGAAGCAAGAAGCTTGCTAACTATTTTCCGAGCAGTTCACAATATCTGTTTTATAACAGTATCTATAATATTTATACGAAAGGAGATTCCTTTTCGCACAAAATAAAATATTACATTTTGGATTCATGTCCGGGTCCTAATATGGCTGAAACATGGAGTTGAAGAAATGTAAATTATTCAACCCGGAAAGGAAAAAAGCAAAATGGCTATTATATCAATGAAGCAACTCCTCGAAGCTGGAGTACATTTTGGTCATCAGACAAGAAGATGGAATCCTAAGATGGCTCGTTACATCTTCACAGAAAGAAATGGAATCTATATCATAGACCTTCAAAAAACTGTTGGAAAAGTAAAAGAAGCATACAATTTCATTCAGGAAGTTGTAAGACAGGGAAAAACAATTCTTTTTGTCGGAACAAAGAAACAGGCTCAAGAAGCAGTTTGTGAAGATGCAAAAAGATGTGGTATGTATTATGTAAATCAGAGATGGCTTGGTGGAATGATGACAAACTTTAAGACCATTGAGAAACGCATAAACAGACTAAAACAGATCGAAAGAGAAAGTATTGACGGCACATTTGAAATTCTTCCTAAAAAAGAAGTCAAAGTAAAACAAGATGAGATGAAGAAACTTGAAAAATATCTTGGCGGAATCAAAGATATGCAAGAACTCCCAGGAGCTCTTTTCATCATAGACCCAAGAAAAGAACGTATTGCTGTTGCTGAAGCTAAAAAACTTGGTATTCCGATTGTAGCAATAGTTGATACAAACTGTGATCCAGATGAAATTGATTATCCAATTCCTGGAAATGACGATGCAATAAGAGCTGTAAAACTTCTTTGTGGAAAGATGGCAGATGCTGTCCTCGAAGCAAGAGCAGAATTTGAAACAGTAGAAGCTGAAGCAAATGAAGGTGAAGAAGTAGAAGTTTCAACACCAGCAGAAGCACCTGTAGCAACAGCTGATGAAGAAGAGATCGTCATTGTTGATGATGAAGAAGAAACAGAAGCCGAGTAATTTAGGAGGAAAAAATGGCTGAGATTACAACAGAAAATATTAAGAAACTTCGTGAGATAACTGGTGCAGGTATCATGGACTGCAAAAAAGCTCTTTCAAAAGCTGAAGGTGATTTTGAAAAAGCACAGGAAATCCTTAGACAAAAAGGTGCTGAAAAAGCAGAAAAGAAGAAAGACAGAGCTACAAATTCAGGTCTTGTAAAAACTCTCGTAAATGAAAAAGGCGGAGTTATAATCGAAGTAAATTGCGAAACAGACTTTGTTGCAAGCAATGAAGAATTTAAAGCTATGACAGATGAAATAGCAAAAGAACTCATTGAACTTGATGAAAAAGATGTAAACATCGAAACAATGCCAGCAGAAGCAAAAGAGAAAGTAAATGGAAAAATTACTGCTCTTATCGGCAAAATTGGTGAAAATATGTCTCTCAAACGTTGTTTAAAATTTGCTGTTCCTGAAAATGGAATGGTCAAATCTTATGTACACATGGGTGGAAAGATCGGTGTTCTACTTGCATTAACAGCAACTGCTGAAGCAATTAAAGCTCCTGAAACAGCAGAACTTGCAAAAGACCTCACAATGCAGATTGCTGCTCAAGCTCCAAAGCGTATTTGTAGAGAATGTTACACAGCTGAAGAACTTGAAAAACAGAAAAAGCTCATACAAGAACTTGCAGCAGAAGAGAATCCAAAGAAACCTGCAAATATTGTAGAGAGAATTGCAAATGGAAAACTTGAAAAATTCTTTGAAGCAGAATGTCTTGTTGACCAAATGTTCATCAAAGATCCTTCAAAGAAAGTTGCTGAACTTATTAAAGAAGTTTCTAAAAAAGTCGGTGGCGAAATAAAAGTCGAGCGTTTTGTCAGATTTTGTCTCGGTGAGTAATCTAAATAAATTCAACGCCACTTAGGTAAATTATCAAAACCTTTGGGCATTTAGAATGTCAATTTTTAGAGGACTGCTGAGAAATAATCGGCAGTCCTTTTTAATAATTTTGTGAACATTATTTCAAATTTTTTTTGTTTATGCCTGTAAATATATTTAGCTAAGCTACTAAATTTATACTTTGGAGATTACATATTGATTTGCAAACTCCAAAATATAATAAATTTGTTTTGGAAATTTGAAATAATATTATAAAAAATGGGAGTTATGGATGATTTACAAGAGGATTCTTTTAAAATTGAGTGGTGAAGCATTTGCTGGAGAGCTTGACAGAGGAATAGATAGAGATACTCTGTTGGATATTGCCAAGAGAATTGTTAAAGTTTTTGATGAAGGTATAGAAATTGGAATAGTTGTTGGTGGAGGAAATTTTTGGAGGGGAAGAGATGCTTTAAATTTTGACAGAGCCATTGCCGATTCAATAGGTATGATGGCAACTGTAATGAATTCTCTTGCACTTCAAGAAGTTCTTCTTTCATTAGGAATTGAATCAGAAATAATGTCTGCTGTTGAAATTCCAAAATTGGCTCATTCAATTTCTTCTGTAAAAGCAAGAAGTTTTTTGGAAAGTGGAAAAATTGTCATTTTTGCAGGTGGTACTGGTTCTCCATTTGTAAGTACAGACACTGCTGCTGCTATGAGAGCGTTAGAGATAAAAGCAGACGCACTTTTAAAGGCAACTTTAGTTGATGGTGTTTATGATAAAGACCCGCATAAATATCCTGATGCTGTTAAATATGATTTTATAAATTATATAAAAGTAATACAAGATGGTTTAAAAGTCATAGACCTTCCTGCTGTTTCACTTTGTAGGGAAAATGCAATGCCAGTACACATATTTTCTTTAGCTAAAAAAGGAAGTATTTTGGCTATTTTAAACGGAGAATCCGTTGGAACAATTATTGGAAATGAACCATAGAAAAGGAGAAAAAATATGCTTGATCCAAAGATTATATCAGACGCCGAAGAGAGAATGAAAAAATCTGTAGAAGTCTTTAAAAAAGACCTTTTGGGTATTAGAACTGGAAGAGCGACACCTGCAATTTTAGATAGAGTTCAAGTTGAAGCCTATGGTTCGACATGTCCTATATCTCAAGTAGCAAAT
>JBGUKW010000022.1:0-5023 GCA_045114665.1 Candidatus Xenobia bacterium
TATATGCTTTAAAACAATAGGTTATCATATATTGCTTGCCTTTTACTTAATTTTTGAGTTGTATCTATTTTATTATAATTTTAAAAAACTTGACCGATTATGAGGGATTTTTATCTTTTAGCTAACGATATATTCCTTTATTTCTTCAAAAGTCATATCACCTAAACCGAGTTTTTCAAGTGTTCTTCCTGTTTTCAGAAAATCTGTATTTAACAATATTGATGCCAAAGAAATAAGAGATTCAACAAGTGGAAGATACATATTTGCTTTTTTTGATAAATAGTGCATAGGAACGAGTGTATTTCCAACATCTTCAAAAACATATCTATTGTCCAATTCATCAGGCGAAATGCTCGATTTATAATTTGGAACATTTAAAAGAGTTTCACGAAGTGTTGGCTTTTTACATTGATAATAGCCATCTAACAAATCAATGAGACTTATCATCTCTGTATTGTAGGCTTTAGCAAGACGGTCTCTTTCTTTTTCCATTTCTTCCAATAAACAAAATGTATGTTCGGAGAATCCCTCGTAATAAAATAAAAATTTGTGGTGTCTATCTATTTCATTCATATTTATAAGCATAATGAGCGAATGAGCCATTGCACCAAAATCAAGAAGTCCTCTCTGGATAAAATTCTCAGCTGGTTTGAGGTAGGGGAAGAACTCCTCTAAAATATGACCATACTTGATTGTTTTTGAATGATATTCTGCAGTGTAGATATTCCACTTTTTAAAACCTTTTACCCAAATAGTGTTTTTATCTTTTATTCTGCAGGCAAAAATTGCGTCTGTTTCCAATACTGGAATATCTGTAACACCATATTTTTTTAAAACTGTTACAAATTCACAGACCCCGCCCAATTTACCTGAAAATAATATAATTGAGTTCTTTTTTGTAAGATATGGAGAGATTTTTTCTGCAACATCTGCATAAGCTGTTGTAACTGTTGCAACAAAAATAACAGTGCTTTTCTCAGTCAATTCTTTTAAATCGCTTGTAATCAAATTAAATGTAAATGTTCCTTCAATTTTATCTATAGCCGTAAGTGTTTTTGGTATTTCTTTTGCTTTCAATGGATTTCTTGCATATATATTTACTTTGTATCCCTGACTCATCAGATAAGCAGATAAAGCTCTTGCCGAATTTCCAGCTCCAATAATTCCAATACAATCGACATTTTTATCCAACATATAACTATTTACCTCTTATGATTTTTTATTTTTCATATAGAAACATTCCAACCTTTGCGAAGTATTTTATGGTTATCAATATATTTCTTTTTAAATATTTCAGCTGTTTCTCTATCTGCTATTTATATCCGTAAGCAAAACGCACTTGGTTAGATATTAAGCGAAAATAATTTTCCATTAGCTTTTCCTCCTTTCTATTGTTTAATTTTCATCTCTGCATTTATCACAAATTGTGTAAATCTTAAAAGATGAGTTTCTGTAAATGTGATTTCTTTCATCACATATAAATTTAGCCATTTCCTCGCAAAAATTCGTATTGATTTCGGTTATATTCCCACATTTTTGGCACATTAGATGTATATGACTATGTTTACAACACATACATTCATAATATGTCTTTCCATTTTTATAAATTATTTTTGAGGTTATACCTGATTCTGTGAGATATAATAATGTTCTAAAAAGAGTTGCTCTTGAAATATCATTATTATTTCCCCAAGAAAGTAATTCATCAAGAGGAATATGCTCTCCAGATTCATGAATTTTTTCAAGAATTTTTAATCTTGCAGGGGTCAATTTTAGACCAATACTTTTTAGATATTCTGTAAATTTCTGTTTAATGTCAGTCATATTTTTTTTGATACTCACTATCATTTTTAGCATTAAATGATACATTAAAATTTTTAAATTGTCAATAGGTAATTATAATTAAAATAAGGTTTTATTAAATAAAAATAATATTTGACAAAATCATAAAAATGTTTTATTATTGATATTTAGTATCAAATACAAAGGTAAAAATGATTATGGAAAACAAAGCTAATAACGAAAGCAAAATGAATCAGATTGCTGCTTTTTGGACTTTACTTGCACTATTAGCTGCTTCAATAGAGCCAATTATAGTAAAAATGGGGTATAGAGGAAATTTAACTCCTTTTCAACTTCTAGTTGTAAAAACAATAGTCGCAGGTATAGTGATTTTGCCAATAACGAGAAAATTTGTCTGGGTAAAATGGCATGGAATAAAAAGGGTTGCAAGTGTCAGTGTGTTGCTATTATTTAACAATTTATTTACACTACTTGCACTTCAACATGTATCTGTTGTCGTCTATCTCACACTTATAACGACTGTACCTTCTTTTATAGCAATTATAAATATGTTTAGGGGCAAAGAGAAAATAGGGCTAAAATTTTGGGCTGGATTTTTTCTCTGTTTCGTTGGTGTTCTGCTTAGTTTAAATGTGAGTGATTTCAGCGGATTAAAGGCAAATTTTTGTGGAATAATATTTGTTTTATTGAGTATGTTATGTACTATTATTTATAGGATAAGAATGGAAGGTGTAACTGCCGAATTTACCCCAATTATCGTTTCACTATATATTTTCTGGATAAATACTCTTTTGGTTAGCATATTTTTTGTGCCATTTGCAGGAAATATTCCAAAAGAGGGTTGGTATATAGGAATTTGGATAGGTATTGCCGCAGCCGTTGCAAATGTTGCTTTTCTCGCAGCCCTTCATTTACTGGGTTCGACAAGAATTTCTATATTTAACATCTTACAGAGACCAATGGTTATGGTAGCAGCTGCTTTTATACTTCACGAACCATTAACTTGGTTGCAGATTTTGGGTATTGTTATGGTTATGTATGGAGTAAATGTGGCAAAAGTACAGAAATTACCTCCAAAAGAAGACCAAAAGGAAGAAAAAAGGAAATTGTTGTAAAATAAGAAAATAATATTATAGACAAAAAATAAATTGTTATGAGGTGTATAAGTTATGAAATAACTTACACACCTCATAACAATTTAGAAATAGTGTTACAACTATAGATAGAAGTGCTTTTGCAATGTGTGGCTCAGTGAACTACTCGGCTACTTGTAGCCGAGTAGTTCACGAATGTTAACAATATCAACTACGATACTGAAAAAAATGAAAGCAACTAGTTTACTTTGGGGAGCGAAAAAAGTAAATGGTAAAGAACTATAAAAATTAATAATAATGTAACAAATAGTTTACCAACACGCCCTACTTCTTTTCAGCTCCACAGATACAAATTCCAGTATCCATTAGCTTTGCCATATCCATTGCTGTTATTAGTTTGTTGAGTAGTTCATCTGCTGTATCAGCACATTCTGGATATGAGGCTATTGATCCTACAACTCGCATTTGATGACCATTTAATTTGTTATAACTCTTTTCTGCAAATGAGTTTTGAATTCTATTTGCAAGTATTGGAGCTTTAATTTTTGGAGTTTCTGGTGTTAAAAGCAAAATAGAATTTCTATTTAATTTTGTACAAACATCTATATTTTCTCTAAATTGTGTTCTTACTATTTCTGCGAATATTTTCATAGCTTCTTCTTGTATTTCATCAGAAGCCTCTGGAAATGTAGAGAATAAGAACATTGAAAAAGTTATTCTATATCTATCACATCTTTTTATTTCTTCTCTTACTTTCATTGAGAAGTATGAATAATTCAACATTCCTGTAGTTGAATCAGCCAAATTTAAGTGTTCAAAATTGTTTTCAAAAGAAGCCTGACCTGCCTTTAACTCGAATATTTTTTTAGTTTTTTCTTCCCTTGAAGTCTGATTTTGACCATTATATACAAATACTTGATTTTTGCCGTTTGCTTTTGCTGTTTCAAGAGCTGTTTGAGCAGTTTGGATTATATCATTGTCCGATATAGCTAAATCAGGATATGTCGAGATTCCAAAACTTGCTGTTATTGTTTTTTGGGTCTCGAAGCCTTCAAAAGTTGTATTTTGAATAACTTTTCTTATTCTATCTGATACAAGTTCTGCCAAATCAGAATTAGTTCCAGGGAGAATTAGAGCAAATTTTTGTCCTCCCATTCTAATTCCTATATCCACACCTTCTCTTATATTCTCTTTTATTATTTTACCTATGCCTTTTAATATTCTATCACCTTGTGTTGGACCATAGCTTTCATTTACCTGTTTAAAATTGTCTATATCTGCAATACAAAGTGAACAAGCTTGTCTATATCTATCCGATCTTTTTAGTTCTTCTGAGAGACTATGATATAGAGTTTTCTTATTATATAATCCTGTCAGATCATCACTTATTGAGGCTTCTATTAAGTGTTGAGTTTGCAATGTTTGTGAAGAAATTGATATCAATGGCTCTAATAGTGAATAAGTCATTCTCTTCATCACAACATTTGATTTTTGTATTTCTCCAAGTGTTATGAATCCAATAAATGTGCTTTTATCTCTTAAAACTATAATATTTCTTACTTGCAAAGCTTGAAATCTTTTTACAAGTGTTGGAAATGCTTTTTCAAATAGTTTTGAATGTGTCAATTCTCTTATAGTAATTATTGGGCGAGCTTCTTGAATTGTCCAATTTGTTACTTCACTACCTGTTATTATTGTTATTGGTTCTTGATTATATAAAAGATGTGAACTTACTGTACTGAGAGAATTATTTTGCCTATTATATACCATCAAAAATCCATTTATTGTTTTGAAATAATCGCTGAAAAATTGTGGTAAAAATGAAGCTAATTCTTGAATATTTGAAACTTTATCTATATCTTCATTAAATTTAGCTAAAACTGAATTTATATATTCTTTTTTCTTTTTATTATATAAAAATGCTCCAAATATTGCTATTATAGCAATTCCGAGTAGGCTTGCTATCGTTATTGCTATTGTATTTCCCCTTTTTTCTTTTTCTCTTTTAGCAATTTGACTTTGTAATTCGTCTATTTCTCCTGATGAAGCACCTGCTCTTATAGCTTTTTTCATTTCTTTTTTAGCTTGTTTGATATTGTCTTGTGCAAGATATACTTCAGCTATAT
>JBGUKW010000023.1:0-6770 GCA_045114665.1 Candidatus Xenobia bacterium
TTATCAACATAAAGATAATTATTTTTACGAATATTTTCAAAATTTTGAATACCTATTGGTAACTTCTGCATATATGTTTTCTCCTTCGATAGAAGGAGCTTAAATGCTCCTTTTAATATGTTTTCTCATCTCTTACAAATTAGCTAAAATCCAAAATTATTATAACACAAAAAATACATCAAAACAAGGAAACTAATTAAATATAAAAAAATAAGACTGCAAAAAAATTACAGTCTTATTTATTAAATTAGGGACTGTTGGTAAACTCTATTTTCACATATTTAATTATTTACGGTTACGCCAATTTTTGGATATAATACACTCACTTAGACAGTTTTTTTCGCAAATTAGGAGCTTTTTTATTATATCTACTATGAAAAAAACTGATGCGTTCCTTTACAATAAATTATACGAGAGGCGAGGTCATTGCGAGGGAGCTCCACAAATACTACTAAATAACAAAATATCTCAAAAAGTGAAGGAAAATTTTCATTTTTTTATAAATAAAATACAAAACATAAGATAAAGAGGACATAAAAAAATGAGTTTAACTGCTGAAATTATATCTGTTGGTACAGAGCTTTTGCTTGGTGAAACAATAAATTCGGATGCTGCTATGATATCAAAAGAACTTGCCGATATTGGAATAGATGTATTTCACCACAGTGCCGTAGGCGACAACAGAGGAAGAATAAAAGAAATCTTTCAAACAGCATTAAATAGAAGTGATATAATCATATTTACAGGTGGATTAGGTCCAACTTATGATGACATAACAAAAGCAACTATAGCTGAACAACTTAATTTAAAACTCGAAAAGAAAGAAGAAATAATCGAGGACATAAAAAGATATTTCAAAAACAAAGCAAAAGATATGCCTCCAAATAACGAACTTCAGGCATTGATACCCAAAGGAGGAACAGTATTAAAAAATGACTGGGGAACAGCTCCTGGTGTGATGATAGAACATGAAAATAAAAAAATATTTATGCTTCCAGGTCCTCCATTTGAATGTAAAAATATGATGATAGAAAGAGTTGTTCCGATTCTTTCTAAAATTTCAGAAAAAGCACTTGTATCAAGATATATAAGGATAATAGGCAGAACAGAATCAGAAACAGAACTTCTTTTAAGAGACATAATGACCAAAGGAGTTAACCCAACAGTTGCTCCATATGTAAAAGATGGCGAAATCCTCGTAAGAGTTACAGCTTCTGCAAAAACAAAAGATGAAGCATTCAAATTGACAGAGCCAATTGTAAAAGAAATACAGCAAATTTTGGGAAATTCAATATATGCAGTAGATATAGACTCACCAGAAGAAGTCCTTGTAAATCTTTTAAAAGAAAAAAAGATGACAATATCTTGTGCTGAAAGTTGCACAGGTGGAGGTATTGCACATAAAATAACAGCAGTTGCAGGAGCCTCAAATGTTTTTCCAGGTGGAATAGTTTCTTATTCAGAGAAGATAAAAGAAAATATTTTAGGAGTTGATCCCAAAATAATATCTTCATTCGGTGTTGTTTCAAAAGAAACAGCGGAGGCAATGGCTAAAAAATGTTGTGAACTTTTTAAAACAGATTTGGCAATAGCTGTAACAGGATATGCTGGTCCAAGTTTTGGAGAAAATGACTCTGCAGGCCATGTGTTCATATCTGTTTTTTATAATGGAAAAAATACAACAGGTGAATTTAACTTTTTAGGGACAAGAGAAAGAGTTAGAAACAAAGCAATAAAACAGGCTCTAAAAATGGCAATAGAGCAAGTGAAGTAAGTATAACCGTTATGCAAGATGGCGAACACTGGTTTCACACAGAAAAACAAATTGAATTTTTGAATAATTGGATAAAAGAAAAATTTAGGTAAGGTCCGTTTTCTTAAACACAAAAAAAGAGGCACTGCGAAAAAATTCTGCAGTGCCTCTTTTTATAAAAATCAACCCAATAAAAGAAAATATGACTCTCCAACAAGGATAAATGCAAAAATAATACAAATAATTTGCCATTTCAAATCAAGACTTGGTTTTTGCATAACTGCAAGCATAAAGAAAAATGAAATCAGTTGCAAAACAATCATATAGCACATTTTGACATTTAATCCAAAAAAAGGAAGATATTCTGGAAATACCCAAGCACAAAAAAGAACAAATGGAAAGACAAGAATACAAATAACTGACAAGAAAGTAATAAATTTGTTACTTTCTTGTCCTTGTTTATTTTCATCTACTTTATTATTGTTATCTAATTTATTTTCATCATTATTTATAGTCATTTTTTTATTTCCAAAGAGTTCTATTTGAATAAGAAATCAAATAGAACTCTCTTAAAATTACAATTCATCTTCCTTTTTATCGTATTCATCTTTCTTTTTTTCACGATCGACTAAACGAACTTTTTTTACTAAAAAAGAAAAAGGATCTTCTGGATATTCATTTACATCTTCAGCATCTTCTAATTCATCATCTGATAATTCTTCAGAATTATCTTCTTCTTTTTTAGCTTCTTTTTTATTATCATCTTCAGCTTTATACTTTGCTCTTAAATCATCGAGATTTTTTGCCTCCATGATCTCCTTCAATTCTTCGCCTTCCATAACCTCACAGTCAAGTAAACGCTCAACAACAAAATCCATTCTTTCTGTATAGGACAAAAGAGTTTCCTTTGTTTGAGCATAAGCCTCGTCAATTATTCTCTTAACTTCGGCATCAATAGCTTCAGAAGTCTTTTCACTGCAAGTACGCTTATTCATTATATCTCTGCCAAGAAATACATTTTCATTGTCTTTTCCGTAAGTAACAAGTCCTATTTTATCGCTCATTCCATACTTCATAACCATTTTTCTTGCAAGTTCTGTACTTCTTTCAAGATCGTTAGAAGCTCCTGTTGTAACATCTCCAAATACAATTTCTTCTGCAACTCTTCCACCAAGTAAAACAACAATTTGAGCAAATAACTCTTTTGTAGTCTGTAAATGCTTATCATCTTCAGGCATACTCCAAGTTACACCAAGTGCCATTCCTCTCGGAAGTATGGTAATTTTTCTTACAGGGTCTGCTCCTGGTGTTACAAATCCAGCAATAGCATGACCTGTCTCATGATAAGCAATTATTTTCTTTTCTTTATCAGAAAGAACCCTACTCTTTCTCTCTGGTCCCATTATAACTCTTTCAATAGCCTCTTCACATTGAGGCATTTTAATAGTCTTTTTATTTTTTCTTGCTGTCAAAAGTGCTGCTTCATTTATTAGATTTTCAAGATCAGCTCCTGAAAAGCCAGGTGTCCTCTTTGCTAAAATATCGAGGTCAACACTCTTATCAATCATTTTATTTTTGACATGAACTTTTAAAATGGCTTTTCTGCCATTGACATCTGGTCTGTCAACAACAATATGTCTATCAAATCTTCCAGGTCTCAAAAGTGCAGGATCGAGAACATCCGCTCTGTTTGTTGCTGCCAAAATAATAACACCATTATTAACTTCAAAACCATCCATTTCAACAAGAAGCTGATTTAATGTCTGCTCTCTCTCATCATGTCCGCCACCATATCCAGCCCCTCTCTGTCTTCCAACAGCATCAATTTCATCTATAAAAACGATACTTGGAGCAGATTTTTTAGCTTGTTCAAAAAGATCTCTAACTCTTGAAGCACCAACACCGACAAACATTTCTACAAAATCAGAACCACTTATGAAAAAGAAAGGAACACCTGCTTCACCTGCAACAGCTCTTCCAAGAAGAGTTTTTCCTGTACCTGGTGAACCCAAAAGCAAAACTCCCTTAGGTATTCTTGCTCCAATTCTTTTATATTTACTAGAATGCTTTAAAAAATCAACAATTTCCCTAAGCTCTTCTTTTGCTTCTTCTACGCCAGCAACATCTGCAAATGTAACTTTTTTCTTCGAATCAGAGAGTTTATGCCTACTTCTTCCAAAAGAAAAAGGTCCACCTCCAAATCCTCCTCCACCGCCATTTGGAGAATTCATCTGTTTATACATCATAACAGCAATCAAAATAATAAAGGCAATAGGTAATAAATTTAAAATAATAACCCAAATATTAGATTTTGAAGGTTCAGCTGTTATTTTAACACCTTTCTCCTCCATAATTTTAAACAATTCTATATCTTCTGGATTTGGTAGATATACTTTAAAATTTTTATCTACAGATTTACCTGTAGAATCTGTACTAGTATAAACTCCTCTTGCTTCTGGATATGACCAAATTATTTCTTTTAATTTTCCGTCTTTTGCATTTGTTACAAGCTCACTATAAGGAATTGTCATCCCATCATTTTGATGAGCATAAAACATATAAAAAAGTATAGTAACTAAAAAAAATACAAAAAGAAACTGTCCACCTATTCTTCTCAAGGAAGTTTCCCCCTTAAATAAAAAATTCTAAAAACAAACAAGGAATAATTATATATCGGATTCAACAAAAAATGGAAGATTTCCAAAGTGTTTATTTACATCAACTCCATAACCAGCCAATTTAACATTCTGACTTGAAAAACCAACATAATCGAATTCCAATTTGCTATTTTTCTCTTCTGTTCTACTGTCAACAAAAACACATGTTTTTACTTCAGTAGCCCCACAATTTTCTATAATATTTTTCAGTTCAAAAATATTATTTCCTTCATATATTAAATTTTCAACAATTAAAATGCTTTTTCCAAAAGGCGAAAATGAGAGAATATCTTCAAAATTAAAACTATCTGTATTAATATCATCAAATTTAAAAGAAAAATCTACATATAAATCTGATTTCATCTCTCTAAAAATATCTGAGGCAAAAATAAAAGATTTTTTTGAAAAAACAAAAGCATAAATCTTCCTATCTCTAAAATCATTATCTATTTGTTTTGCAATATCTTTTACCCTATTTTGTATCTGTTCTCTTGTAAGTATAATATTAAAATCCTGCACAAAACACTCCAATTATTTTTTTTCAGCAAGTACAACAAAATATCTTTTTGTAGAATCAATAACTTTTACTTGTTCACTTATCCTAAAACCTGTAACCCACAAAATTTTATCACAAGAATCAACAAGAAGAGGAATTTTATCTCTTATTTTCAAAGGTACTTTTTCATCTGAAAAAAAATCTTTTAACTTCTTTTTTCCCTTCATCCCCAATGGTGTAAAATAATCTCCATTTTTTCTAAATCTTACATAAATTGGAAAATTTATTTTATCATAGTCAAAAACAGCAGTCATGCCACCTTTTAAAATAAAATCTGGTCTATCATTTAAAAAATAAGATGTAAAAATTAAATCAGCTTTTTCGACAATCATGCCATTTTCAAAAATATGTTTAGAAAAATTGTCTTCTTCTTTCTCTTCATTTTTCTTAACAGAAAAAATCAAAAAATTATAATCTCGTAAAACTGTAATATCTCTCAATATTATTTCTTTCCCTACTTCTGAATCAATTAAAGAAATTACAGATTCACAGGACTCAAAATCAACATCATAACTACTTTTTAAAATTTTTGTAAAAGCCATACGAATTACTGTTCGCAAAATAGCCAAATGAAGATTTTTTATTTTCAAAATATCAAGATATATTTTTCCTCCATTTTCATGAGCACATGTCAAAAATTCATTTTCTGTAATTTTAGAAATAAAATTTCCTTCTTCTGATAAAATAGAAGCCATGTCCGCAATATTTTTATTTATATTTGGATTACAAGTTTTTATAATCGGAATTATCTCATTTCTAACTTTATTTCTAAAATAGTCAGATGTATTATTTGTTTTATCCTCACAAAAAGATAAATTTTCTTTAGAAATAAGATTTAAAATTTCACTTTTAGATATATACAACAAAGGACGTATATAACAATTTTCCCTAATTGGCAATATTCCTGAAAACCCTTGGCTCCCAGTTCCTCTTATTATTCTCATAAAAATAGTTTCTGTCACATCATCGGCATGGTGAGCTGTTGCAATTTTATTAGCTCTCACTTTCTCTGCATATTTCTTAAACTCTTCATACCTTACTTGCCTTCCTGCAAGTTCTTCTGAAATTTTTAACTCTTTAGCTTTGTTTGGAATATCTACTTTTACAACTTTACAAGGAATATCAAATTTTTTGCTTATCTGAACAGAAAAATTTTCATCTCTATCTGCCTCTTCTCCCCTTATTCCATGATTTATATGTATAGAATAAAGCTCCAAAGAGTACTTTTCTCTTATAAAAGCAAGGGAATATAGAAGAGCAACAGAATCTGGACCACCAGAAAGGGCAATTACAATTCTATCACCATTAACAATCATAGAATATTTTCTGATTGCTTTTAAAAATTTTTCCAAAAATAATTTTTGCATGATTGAAAATATAAAAAAAAATAGCAGCGAGTGGAATCGGACCACTGACCAAGGGCTTATGAGTCCCCTGCTCTACCTCTGAGCTACGCTGCCATAAAACAATTAAATTTGTTTATATTTAACATTCATTATTATAACTATTTTTTTTCAAAAGTCAATAGATAAAACAATTTTTTTTTATTTTTTTTTATTTTTTCCTTTCCAAGTCTTCATTCATCTTTTCTAATTCTTCATTCAGTTTATCGACTTTTTCATTAAATGAGTTCATTTTCTCCAATTTTCCATATACCCAAGTTATGCCAAAGCAACATAATCCACCAATTCCAGTTGCTATCGTTTTTGCCAACAAGACATCTGAATATCCCAAAAATGAATCAAAAATGATGAATTTCAAAATCATTAAAAGAGAAGCAGACAATCCCAAAACTCGCAGACTT
>JBGUKW010000024.1:0-3121 GCA_045114665.1 Candidatus Xenobia bacterium
ATACCATTTTTTAGCAGATTTCTCTTGTTCTTGTATAGAAGCATCTTTTGCACATGCAAAAGTTCTTATTTTCTCATTTTCAGAATCAATTTCATTGTTAATTTGTTTTGTCTTTTCATCTAAATGCTCAGCATAGGCATTTATAGGATATCTTTGAGCATTTTGCAAAAGTGTTTCCAAAACTACAGCACGAAATTTTTGATTTCCTTCACTCTTCTTTAGAATCCTTATTAATGAAGGTATCGAATACTGTCCATAATCTTCGAGAAGTTCCTGTGCTTTAATAACTTCTTTCATAGGAACTTTACCAGATTCGTTGGCATAATTATTAAGGCATTTTTCTACCTGCTCATCTGAAAGTGCATAACGAGTGTTAAATAAAACAGGCTTATCAAGGTTAAACTGTGATTTAAAAACCCTATAAGATTCTCTGCTTGAGCCAGAAGCCTCTTGCCCCTCTGCACCACTTGCAAGTGTGCCACCTGGTTTACCTGGTGCTAAATTCAATATCAAAAATATGATTAAAGATATTGCGAAAAAGGTAGGAATCATCCACAATATCCTTTTTGTTATATAAGTCCACATAATTATCTACCTCACCTATCTTTTTACTGGCTTATCATTTGAAAAATACCAAGGTCTTGAATCGTCATGAGGTCTCAAAAGCATGAAATGGACTCTTTCAAGATTGTTCCACCAAACAGCACATCTCTTTCTTGCGAACATAAATGTATAAGGTTGGTCATCATAAATTATTTTATGGAATTCTTTTGAAAGTTTGTTTCTTTCATTTTGATCAAATGTATTTCTCATTTTTTCGATAATTTTATCTGCTTCAGGATTTCTATAACTTATGTGATTAGAACTATTTGGAATAGAAGCCTGAGAACTGTGCCAAATTTGATATGGGTCTGCATCCCAAGCTGTACCCCAAGCACCGCCCATAGCATCAAAATCTTTTCCTTCAAGTTTCTTCTGCATAACAGCCCAATCTACTTCACTTATATTCATTTTTACACCAATTTTCTGTAAATCTTCTTTGTAAATAGTTTGTGCTGCATCCCATTCAGGAGAACCACTTGTCGTAAGCATTGTAAATTCAAGGTTTGTCTTTTTACCATCGATAATTTTATCTCTTGTTCCATCGCCATCTGTATCAACCCAACCAGCCTGATTTAGCATTTCAGATGCCCTGTCTAAATCAAATGGAATAGGTTCCAAACTCTTGTCATATCCAGTACTCTTTATATAGATAGGTCCTGTTGTCCTTTCTCCCAAATCAAGGAAAATATCTTTGAGCATGTAATCAAGATTTAGTGCATAAGATAAAGCCCATCTAACTTTTTTATCTTTTAAAATCTTGTGTTCCATATTCCAACCAAAATATGTATAAACCATTTCATCATATGTCTTATTTATAATCTCACCATTTTTAAAAGGAGAAGATGGATTTCCATTCATTATCTCTTCCCTATAATCTGTTGGATACAAAACACCAAAATCAAGATCTCTACTTTTTATTTTCAAAAGATTTTGTTTTTGATCAGGGAAAATCTGATAATCGATTTCATCAATAGCAGGCTTCTCACCATAGTAATCTTCAAATCTCTTTAAAACCAAGGAAGCACCTTGTACATAAGAGACAAATTCATAAGGTCCACAACCGATTGACTTCATATTATACCAGTGATTGTTGAATTTAAGGCCAAAAACAGATTTTTCAAATGGTTTTCCATCACTGTCATAGGCATATATAAATTCTGGAATTGGAGAAAATCCAACTGTAAAACTCAATGAATTATATGTTTTCTTTTTCCATTTAAAAACGACTGTGTAATCGTCTATAATTTCTACTTTATCAAGGTCTTCATAATAATTTCTAAGTGCAGGACATTCAACTTGTGGATTTTTAATGACATCAACAGTAAATTTTACATCTTTAGCTGTCAATTCGTGATCGCCTTTTAGCCAATCATATTTTCCACTCTTCCAATCTACTTTAGGAGTATGCCATTTTACACCCTGTTTTAAATAAATTGTATATTCTTTGTAATCATTTGTAATTTCAATTCTATCAGCAAGACATTTTACCCATTTATCTGGATTGTCAAGAGATCTTGTTGCAAATGATTCAGAATTTACATAAGAATTTACATATTGATTCAAAGTACCATCGTTTGAAATAATAGTGTTAAATGATTTTGGATCGGCTGGCATCCAACGATGAAGAATACCGCCCTGTTTTGTCTCAGGAAGTCTAATTTTAAAAGTTTCATCTGAAAGAAAATTCTTTACTTCAGGATGAAGATATTTAACTGTTGTTTTTTGTTTAACAGGTGCATTACTTACGGAAGAAGTTGTAACTGTTGAACTTCTTGAAATACCTTTTTTTTCTAAATCTTCAAGTTTATCTCTTATTTCGATATATCTTTTTTCAACATTATTCATTTGAACTATGTTGAAAATAACAAAAATGAAAAGCAGTATAAAAAAAGCGTAAGATACTAACTTTTCCCCCAAGTTTTCCTTGTGCATTTTTCTACCTCCACGGGTAATATAATAATTCCTTTTTTTAAAAAAACTCTTTTAATTTTAACATAAAATAAAAAATACTGCAATTAACAAAATGTATTTTTTGTTAAAATTATTAAGATAAATGAAAAAAAATTGTAACTTAAATATATTTCTTAAAGAAATTTTTAAAAATACTAAACAACTTTAATAATTTTAAAAATTACTTTAGGAAAATAATAAATAAAATAATCTGAAGGAAAATAAAAAAAAAACTATAAAAATAATTAATATAAAATCAATATGTAACCACCCAAATTTAATATGGACAATAAAATCAAAATTAAAATATTAATTATCAATGGACCTAATTTAAAAAATATCGAAAAACGAGACAATAAAATATATGGTTCTAATACAACAGAAGAACTAGAAAAAATGATTGATTCTGAGTGCAGAAAATTAAACTGTGAAGTTACTTTTTTTCAATCAGAATACGAAGGAGCGATAATCGAAAAGATACACAATGCTACCGAAGATTTTATCATACTAAATGCTGGAGCTTACACACATTATTCAATAGCAATCAGAGATTCTATTGAAATGTGCC
>JBGUKW010000025.1:0-9841 GCA_045114665.1 Candidatus Xenobia bacterium
ATCACAGACTTTTTCTATTGCATTATCTTGACCTATTATCTTCTTTTTCAATATATCATTCATAGATTTTAAAGCAACATTTTTTCGCCTTACATTATCTATTGAAATTCCAGCCTGTTTAGCAACTGCTTTTTCAACATATTCCATAGACAATGTTTTTACATTGTCCATGGCTGACATAGCACAAGCCTCATCTAAAAGCAAAAATGCTTTTGAAGGAAAATAAGAATTTTTGATAAATTCGTCTGCCAATCTAATAGATTTATTAATAATAGAAACAGGTATATCTATATTATAATGTGAAGCTAAACTCTCATTTTCTGCTTTTAATATTTCTACTGTAGTGTCAATATCTAGTTCCTTCAAATCAATTTTCTCACAACAGACAGATAAAATAGGATCTTTGACATATACTTTTTCATAAGCCTCAGGAGTAGTTATCATTATTGTTCTTATTTTCTGCTCCTCAATCAGTTGCTTGATATCATTCAAAACAGACATTACTCCCCAAGTAACCCTGTCTTCTATAGCAATTTCCATTACTGAATCAAAAACAATTATATTGCCTGGGAACATTGCATTTTTTAGAAAATCCTTAAATTTCTGCCCATTATCTTTTGAATCACCAAAAATTTGAAAAATTTTATTTCTCGTAATCTCTATAACACGAGAATTTTTTATCATTGGAGAGGCTTCTGAACGAATATAAGAAACGACACCTTCAACTAATGCAGTACGCCCTGTTCCTCTCTCTCCTACTATTACAGGATTATTAGTCTTTGTCTTCATCAAGCAAAGATTTATATTTGCAATTTCCTTATCTCTGCCCTGTATCTTTTTTAATTTTCCTGTCAATGACAACATGGAAAGATCTCTTGTAAAAAATTGAATTTGATTAGCAGCTTCATTAATCTTACCAAGAGTATTTAATGAATTTCCAGTATTCAAAACAGGAGATATAACACCTTGAAGAGCAGGATTATACAAAGGAATATAGTTTAATGGTCTTGTTGTTTGACCTTTTTCGATATTAGTAGATTCAACTTTTTTAAGATCAGATGTCAAATTAGCTAAAGAATTTACTTCTTCTTGTTCAAAATCTATATCAACATCCCCATATTTTTTATTTATATTTCTTTTAAATGATTTTATATCAGGAATTCTAATACTAATAATTCTAACTGCTGTACTAAGTCCAGAATTTAAGACAGCAGTTATCAAATTTTCTTCTTCAACTTCTTTAAGACCTAATTGTTCAGCATAATCATTAGCAAGTTCAAAAATCTTTTGCAATCTCTTTGTCTGAGGTCCTTTACCTTTAGCTAATCCCTTGTAATCCTCCATTGACGATTCAAGTCTTCTGCTTATTTCATCAATATCAACAGACATTTCAGACAATATATTAAAAAGCACTCCTTCTTCATAGATCATCGCCCAAAGAATATGTTCTGCCCCAACAAAACCATTTTCATATTCGCCTGAAATTTGATAAGCCCTATCAATACATTTTTTTATAAAATCACAATATGGAATAGACATCTTTAAACTATAACCTCATATTTTCTAAACTTTAATAATTCCTATTTTTTTCCCATTTAATTACACTAAACTTTTATAAATCCTAATTTCTTCCATTCAAGTATGTTAAATGATTCAATTTCTTGTTCTTCCCACCAACCGTCAAGTTTTCCCCACTCTCTCATTTTATTCAAAATGTCTTTTGTTTTCTCAGAAAGATGAGTTGGAATTGAATTCCAAAGAGGAGTCATAGGAAGTGGCATAAAAAAATGGCAGTGAATTCTTGCATCGTACTTCTTTATTAAAATTGTCATTATTTCTATGCTTTCATCAACTTCTTCTTGAGTTTCATCTGGAAAACCAAAAATAAAATCACAATGTGAGGTAAATCCTCTACTCCTTGCAAGAGCAACGGCATTTAATGGAATTTCAATGCCACTAGTCCTACAGGTTCTCTTTAAAACAGGCTTAGAACCAGATTGAATACCTATAGCTATTTTCTTATTAGAACAATATTTCTCCAATAAATCCAATGTGCGATCATTTATACATTCTGGTCTTATTTCTGAAGGAAAATAAGCTATATCTAAATCCTTAACTCCACAATCTTTTACAGATTTCAAAAGTTCTTCAATAGCTTCGTAATGTATCTCTCCAGCCCGCATCGATTGATAAGAGAAAGCATTTGGAGAAAGAAAATATAATCTTTGACCATTATAATGATCGGCTTTTTCGATTCCCCTTATTACAGATTGTATAGACCTATGGCGTATAGTTCTTCTAAAAAGCCGAGGAGTTTGGCAGAAATGACAGTTATAAAAACAACCTCTTGTTATCTCCATTGGTCCACATAAATTGTGTCTATGGCAAACAGGATAATAATCATCTATATTTACAGGCTCTTCATTTTTATCTTCTATTATTTCTCCGTCAGGAAGCTCTCCGCCTTTTTCAATAATATCAACAAAATCAGTTAAAGTTCTTTCCCCTTCTCCAACAAAAACAGTGTTAAATCCAAGTGCAAGAGTTCCTTCTGGATCTGCAGTAGCATGAGGTCCGCCTGCAATAAAATATACATCATTAAATCTACTTCTTATCTCTTTTATCTCTTCATATACTTTCATCATCTGAAGAGTTGTAAAAGAATAAGCCAAAATTGGTCTCTTGTAAATTTTTTTAAAATCGACTAAAGATTCAATAGAATCCAATAAATATATTGGAAGATTTTTAGAAGCCTTTTCAACAATTCCCATTAAAAGTGGAAGTGAATATCTATTAAATTGTGTACGCCTAAATATGATTGCAAAATTACTCATTTTATTTTCGTTCTCAATATTTCTTCAGCTTTTTGCATAACTGCATTAGTTTCTAAAGTTATATTTGCAGAAGAATTATCACTTTCAACAATTACATCTGGCTTTAAACCAATTTTATCTATATCTCTTCCATTTGGTGTACAATAATGTGCAACAGTTACCTTAAAAGCAGAACCATCTCTCAGAGGTAAAAGTTGTTGAATTGAACCTTTTCCGAAACTTTTTTCTCCTACAATTACAGCCCTTTTATAATCTTGAAAAGCCCCAGCTGTCAACTCAGAAGCACTTGCAGAATATTTATTTACTAAAATAATAACGGGCAAATCAGAAGAATGTTTGCCAGAATACTGCTTAGGTGTCATATTTCCATATTTATTTTTAACAGCCATAATTGGCTTATCTTTTCCAATAAATATTCCAGAAATTTCAATAGCTGAAGTAACATAACCTCCACCATTATTTCTGAGATCAATTATAAGACCTTTTATATTTTGTTTAGTCAATTCATCAAGTGCTTTTATAAATGAAGAAGTAGTATTTCTTCCAAAACTTCTTATCCTTATATAACCAATATCTCTAAATACAACTTTTGAAGATATTGGTTGAGCAACTATCAAATCTCTTACTATTTTATATTTGCGAAGTCCAAAAATACCCTTTCTTTTTATCGAAAGTTCTACAACAGTTCCCTTTGGTCCTCTCAATTTAGATGTACATACATCTAAATCCATTCCTTTTGTAGGAACTCCGTCAATCTCAACAATCATATCACCAGATTTTAAGCCCTGTACCCAAGAAGGTGTTCCCTCAATAGGTTCTATGATAGTTAATATATTGTCATTTGATTTATCGAGTTCAAGATAAATCCCTATTCCACCAAAATTTGCTGCTTGAAGTGATTCCATCATTGAAGAATATTCTTCTGGTGTCAAAAACGACGAATAAGGATCACCTGTTCCATGAAACAATCCTGAAATACAGCAATATCGTATCAAATTTTTAGGAATTTTTGTGTTGAGCTTTATAACCTTTTCATATATATCTGAAGGTTTCTCAAACTCTTCACCTTCAAAAAAATATTTTTCTCCAGATGCCTCACAAAGAAATTTTAATTCATCTGCAACAGCTTTTGCCAAACCTTTTTCTGTTACAGAACCATAAAACTGATGTAATATTATTTTTGTTATCCTATAAAAAATCTCGTCATCAGGATTAAATCCTATATCCTTTTTTGATTCGACAATTTTTTTATAATCAGGATGCACTTCTTTATTTTCTTTACTATCTTTTTCTGAATCAATTGAATCAGCAAATGCAAAAGAAAAACAACATAAAAATAGGACTATTAAAAATAAATACTTTTTCAAAATATATCACTCCGTTTTAGATTTTTTTGTATTTTTTGACCTCAAAAATAGGTCCATTCATTCCAATTCCCATCATATTACGAAGTTCTTTTCCTTCAATAGTGGCTTTGTCACCTTGTGCATAAAGTGAACTATCTCCACCCTTCAATCTATATGAAGTGCCATCTTCAGATTTCAATGTCCAAACACCACCATCTAAATCAACTTTTTCAATAATTCCCGTAATTTTCATGATTAATCCTCACAAGGTACATTATTTATATAAATATAAGCCAAAATAAAACATATTACAGCTCCGAGTAAAAGCCATAAATTAGAAACAATAGCAAATGAAGTGAAAATAGAAATAACAAATTTTTCAATAATAAGACTTGACAACATAGAAGCTCCCATTCCAATACAAATACCAGAAGATAACCTTCTCAAAAATTTAAAAGGAAGAGAAACAATCATTAAAACAAACGGTATAAATGCACTAAAAAATACTGGCTCAACAAAATTAGAATTTCCAAAAAGCATATATCCCCAAGAACAAATTCCACATGAAGCCAATTTTACAAAGATATTACTTGAGTTTCCGATAAATGGAATAAAGAACAAGCCACAAGCACCAATAAAAATACCAAGTGCAAATGAAATCGAACCAACAAATTTATTTATATAAGATCGCTTTCCTAAAAACTTCTTAATCAAAAATGCAACGACAAAAGAAATAATCAATGACAGCAAATTCCCCAAAAATCCTTTTTTGCCTTTTTTCATATCTGAGTATGCTTCATTATTAAATCCTTTTGCCATTTTTACAGCCTTTTCAGCATTGACAATTCCTGCTCCATATCCTTCTTCAAGTTTTAATCCCTTTTTATAAGCACTGTCTTTTAAAATTTTTACAACTTTATCAGGATGTGTAACACCTGTTGACATCACAAGTGCAACAACTCCTGCCACATGTGGAGAAGCCATTGAAGTACCCTGATAAAGAGGATAACCACTTTTTGAAGGGTCTCTATCCAAAATAGTATTTTGCATGATTCCATCAGGTTTGCCATCGTTATTTTGATCGACAGACATATCACCACCTGGAGCAGCAATATCTATTGTTTTTCCTCTAGTTGAATAAGGGGCTAACTGATTATCATATCTTATTGATGAAACTGAAAGACAATACTTATAACCTGCAGGATAATTTGGAACTGTCCCCTTATCATTTCCTGCTGCACATACAACAACACAACCTTTGTCATGTGCATATTTACAGGCATTCTCTAATATTCTGCTTCCATATTTTCCACCCAAACTACAATTTATTACCTTTGCACCATTTTTTGCAGCATATTTTATTCCCTCTGCTATGTCAGCAAGACTGCCAAATCCTTCATTATCTAAAACTTTTACAGGCATTATTTTGGCATTAAAGGCAATTCCAGCAACACCTTTTCCGTTATTTGTTGACTGTGCTATAGTGCCAGCAACATGTGTTCCATGTCCATTGTCATCACAAGCATGTTCATTATTTGCTATAAAATTGTAAGGAGAAACAAAAATTGTTTTATTTAAATCTTCTACTTTTTTAAATTTGTCATAATCTTTATAAGCTACTCCACTATCAACAACTGCAACAATTATATTTTTGCCTGTTGAATGTCTCCAAGCCTTTTCCATATTTATTTTTTGAAAATTCCACTGATATTTGTACATAGGATCATTAGGAGAGTCTGCAAATGCTCTATAAATATAGTTAGGTTCTATATTTTTTACAAAAGATTTTTTATTTAATTCATTTATAGCTGAATTGACATCAATATCATTTAATTTTACAACTGCAAGGTCTGAAGATTCATTTATATTCTCTATTTTGAATCTTTTATCTTTTGATAAAGAATTTAACATCTGTACAGAAGAATTATTTTCTTCAAATTCAATAACAACTTCATCAGAGACAAAATCTCCCTGAGCAGAATATGGCTTTTTTATATTATCTGCAAAAACAGAAGTTATACAAACACAAAAAACAATAAAAAAGAGGCAAAAAGTAAATTTTTTCATATAAATTCCCCTTGAAATATTAGCGAAAGTTACAAATAGTTAAATATATATTAATATTATATATTTTATATTTTAAAAAACAGTCCTTTAAAAAGCAAAAAGGATATTAGAAAAAAACGAAAAATATTTTTAAATTGAAAATAAAAAATGGAGAAACAAATTGAGTAAAAAAATAATATCAATAATATCTATACTTATTCTTTTAATATCTTTAACAGAAATATCTTTTGCAAAACCATTATCTAAAAAAGAGAAAAAAACATATAACAAAGCTCTAAAATTCGAACATAAAAACAATTATAAATCTGCTTTAAATGAATATAACAAAATATTAAAAACAAACCCTACATCATCAGAAACACTCGACAGAATTTCATATATACAAATGAAGAACAATGATAGAAAAAAAGCAGAAGAGACAGCAAAAAAAGCTATAAAAGCTGGTGGCAAATGTCCAATTTCTAAAAATATAATCGGACTGATGCATGAAAAAAATAATAACTTGGGATATGCAGAAAAATATTATCTAAGAGCTTTGAAAGATGACAACAAATATGCAAGTGCATATAATAATTTGGGAAATATTGCGTTAAAAAAAGGAATGGTAAAAAAAGCCTCATCATATTATGAACAAGCAATAGCAAATGATCCTAAAAATCCACTGTTTTTTAATAATTTGGGATATGCAATGGAGTTAAATGGAGAAATAGCAGATGCTCTTGAATACTATCAAAAAGCTGATAAAATAGGCGATCCAAGTGGATTAGCAAAAAAAAATATTGAAAGAATAGAATTTAAAAACAAAGATAAAAATTTGACAAAAAGAGAACTTAATATTATAAAAAGTATATGTAAAAGCAAATTTCCCATAACTTTCCATGTAACAGAAGTTTTAAATGATCCCAAAAATGGAAATGCTGGAGTTTGGGAGGCTTCATCAGCTCCAAATCAAAGATTTATTATAAAACAACTTCCAAAAGACAATGCTTTTACCGAGATGATTTTTTCACAGATGGTTTTCGAACATAAAAAAGAATTACTGTCAATGCTTGAAAAATTTTCAAAAACAACACAATCAGAAATTATAGGTCAAGGTTATGTAAATGTAGGAACTAAGAGAATTATGTATTTATCAACAGATTCTTATGATAAAAACATACCACTTGAAACAATGTATTGTTTGGTATCGAAAGAATCACCAAATAGAAATGCAATAATAGTGATAACTGCAAACAAGGGATTTTTCAAATCAGATGTTGCTAAAACATTTATAAAAACTGCTTATAAAGGATTATAAACTAAAAATGGGAAATAAAAAAACAAAATTACCAATAAAAGAGGGAACTATTAGAAAACTAAAAGAAGAGAATAAGATTGATATTATTGAAGATACAAATGACAATTTTATTTTTAAAAGAAATTCTTCAAATGTTTTAGTTAATTCTTTTTTTCCTTTAATACCCATCGCTTTCTTGCTTGTACACATTTTTGGAGATGCTCAAAGCAAATATTCATTTAGGCATGCATTACTTACAACTAAATTTAATATGTATTTTATCATTGGTGAATTTATTACAATCGTTATGCTTTTATTGATATGTTATGTTATATTTCTTATGATAAAAAATGATATGGAAATAAAAGTTCAGGTCAATCATGATGAACTCACGATTAAAGAAAAAATTTTATTTATACCAATTAAAGAAAAAAAATTTAAACGAAAAGAATTAAAAATTGAAACTATCGAAATTGAAGAAAAATATTTTAGTATAATATTCAAACAAGAAAAAATTTCTTTTAAAAAGACATTAAATTTTACATTATCTAAGAGAGAAGCTAATTATCTTGTTAATAAAATTAACTCGTTGTGCTAATTTTTAGGTATATCTACAGTATTTACTTTTCTAATATTGTCAACTTTTTTTAACTGAATAGTATTTTTATGCTGTTCAGTTTTTTTGTTTCCACTTTCATTTTTTTCAGAAGCAAATATCAAAATAGGAAGATATTTTTTTTCATTAGAAAAGGTCATCAAACCAACAAGACTTGCAATAGCATTATCTACTTGTTCACTTCCTGATTTTGAAATAAATTTAATATCTTTTGGATTTCCTGAATCAGAAACTTTAAATGAAACGAGAAGAAAAACAATTCTTTTTAAATCCTGTTTAGATAATTTTGAATTATTTTCTTCATAAGTTTGAATAGCTTGTTTTCTAGTAATTTCTTCACTTAATGCAGGCAATATAGACAACTTGCCTTCATTAGAAAGAGATTCAACATCTGGAATAATCAAATTATCATCTTGTTCATCATATTCATCTTTTTGTTCTTGACTCTCTATTTCTTGACTCTCTATCTGTGAGATCTCGTTAAATGGCTCTGTCTGTATTTCATTTCCTGTTAAAACTTCAACATTGGGATTTAAATCTTCTTGTTTTTCTTTTAAATCTTTATTTGAATAGTTTGGAATATTTGAAGTATATTTTTTTTCTTGTTTTGGAATATATTTTTTTCTAAGCTCTTCCCTATATTTTGCAGAGTCAAAAGAAGATTTTTTTTCTGCAAAAACTCTCTTTTTTTCCTTCTTTTTATAAATACCTGAGCTAATATTTTGTTTAGGCTTTGATGTTGTTACTTTTTTTACAGTAGAAGTAACTTTTGATTTTTGTAAAGTTTTTGGAGTTGATTTAGAAGATTTAGAAGTTTGAATATTTTTATTACTTTTCTTTACAGCATAAGAAACCTTAAAATTAAAATCAGAATTGTTATTTAATTTCTTCCCCTGATTTTTATAAATTCCAATCACAAAAGAAAAAATAATTATGTGAATTATAATAGATACAATAAATGCAAAAACAAAAGTATTGTCTTTTTTCATATTTTTCATAACTTCAATCCCAATTTTTTATTTTTTTTAAATAGACGAATAGAAAAATTTCTTATTTCATAAAAATATTGTAGCAAAAGCAATTTTCAAATTTTCATACATAGACAATTTTATTAGACTTATACAAAAAGTTAACAAAAATGAAATAACAAAATATAAAAATTGTGATAAAATAAACGAAAATACAACAGAATTTTCAAGAGGCAAAAAAATGAATTCTATAAATCCAAGTTTTACATCAAATTATACATCATATACAATAAATCAATCAAGTAGTCAAAGAGCAGAACAATCAAGTATAAGTTCTGTTTCAAGTGATTCATTTACACCAAGTTCTAGATCACTTGATGATGACTTTGCCAAAGCAGACCAACTAAAACAAGCCTCTGCAACATCAAAAGTCGGTGAAAAATCAACATCTGAACCAATAACACTTACAATTATAAGCACAAATGACATGCATGGTCAATATCAACTAATGCCAAAAGTTGCTGGTGTCATAGATGCATTGAGAGAACGCTATCCAGATGCAATAGTTGTTGACGGTGGTGATTCCACATATAATCCTCCATTCAGTGAAGTAAATGAATTTGGTCCAATAACAGATGTATTAAACGAGATGAAATATGATGTAATCACACTTGGAAACCATGAATTTCAATATGGAAAAGAATCAACATCAAAAGATTTTGCCTTAAAATTAA
>JBGUKW010000026.1:0-3137 GCA_045114665.1 Candidatus Xenobia bacterium
ATAATATTCAAAACGCAGCCATCCCAAATTTAATGCCATTCATCCCACCACCTAAAGGTAGTGGGTTTTCTGGCTGTTACGTTATAATCTGATGCCCCCATGTATAAAAGCATGGGGTTCTTAGATTATACACGGGGTCACCTAGACCTATAGAATAGGATATAGCCGTGGTTTTCAGAATTTACCGTTTTTTTGGAGGTTCCGGACAAACTCCGTACTTTTCAAACGGAAGGTCAGCATCTGGACCTGGAAGAAAAGAAATATTTCTTCTATTTCTAATATGATTGTTTTCACAAAAAAAAACCGAAAAAAAATTAACTTTTTCGGTTTTTCTTAAAAAAATATCTTCTTCTACGGACCATACCCCACGCATAAATGCGTGGATTTTACGCGGTATATTTATAAGTTTTCTTTAACTGTTGTATACCCCCCACCGTATTAGGGTAGGGCAAAACCATTTTTACATTTAATTTTGTTTTTTACTTCTTTTTTAATCGGACCTTTGCATAATCAGCAATTTCTTTTACTAAATCATCCATAAGGATAGCTAAATCTTCTACCCTTCCCTGCTTGGCAACAGCCATACGGACACAAGCATTCTTATCATGGACCAAAAGTCTTAAATCTTTTCCTCTTCCTTGTTTTACAACAGCTCTTCGAACACGCCAGTCTTCATCTTTTGCAAAGACATCTAAATATTTACCTTTTTCAGCAATGATTTCTCGGATTTCCCAGCATGGGTCTTTCTGTAATATTTTTAAATCCTGGGGACGTCCAAATTTGGCAATTACTTTTCTGACATCTTTACTTCGATTATGAACAAGTACATCTAAATCTTCATCCCTTTTTTTCTTAAACACCTCAAGGCAAACTTCTGTTTTTCTGTCATGAGCTAAGATGGTTAAATCTTCTGGACGTCCAATTTCAGCAACAGCGCGACGTACATGCCAATCTTTATCATAAACCAAAGTATCCAGGTCCTGAGGACGCATATTTTGAGCAACAGCCTGACGAACAGACCACTCTTTATCCTTTATCAAGATTTCTAAATCTTTGTTTCTTCCATATGCTGCAACGGAACTTCTCACTTCTTCATCCTTGTCATGGACCAAGACGTCCAAATCCCTATCCCTTCCCAACATGGCAACTTCGGAGCGAATGTATGGGGCAGTATCATGGATTAAAATATCCAAATCCTTGTCTCTTCCCTGGGTGGCAACAGCCTGACGCACCTCCCAATTTTTATCAGCTATAAGAATATCTAAATCTTTGTCCCTTCCCTTCCATGCAACAGCACTACGAACACGAGGAGAGATGTCATGAACAAGAATATCTAAATCTTTATTTCTTCCTTTTCTCGCAACAACTAAACGGACATCATCAACAGCATCATATACAAGACTGTCCAAATCCTTATCACGCCCCCTTCTTGCAACGGCAGCTCGGACTTTTGTAGATTTGTCACGGACTAAAATATCCAGATGTTTATCTTTTCCTCTGATAGCGACTGCATAACGGACTCTCCATTTTTTATCACGAACAAGATAATCCAACCCAATTCCATAATTTGCAACAAAAATTTTTTCACAAAGAGACAATCTTTTTTGATGCATCAATGATTCTGCACGGTCTCTTATCTCTTCTTGCGTTAATTCTCTTACAAGGCGGATGTAAGAACTTATTTTCTTTCCGGAATCCGGTATATCAATTATTTTCCCTTTCGCCTCGACTTCAAAAACACGATTTTGACGTAAAGGATAATATTCATTTACTTGTGCAAGTTTTTCACAAAAATGGAATCCATTTTTACAGGGGTCTAAATCCCCTTTTATCTTGTACCATTTTCCAAGTTCGTATTGCATACCATCCCCAAAGATGGCTTTCATATCTTTATTTAATCCTTTATATCCTTTTTCAATATCCATAATAAAAACCTTCCTTTCTTATTTGATATTTTTGTGGTTTTATACATTTATGCGTAAAAATTTAAATCATTTAATTATTCCTAGTTTTAATATGAGTTTTTTTATTTTTTTTTGGGAAGATTTTTTCAGATTTTTTTTAGTTTTTTTTGTAAAAACAATCATATTAGAAATAGAAGAAACATTTCTTTTTTTTTAGGTCCAGATGTTGACCTTCTGTTTGAAAAATACGGAGTTTGTCCGGAACCTCCAAAAAAAACGGTAAATTCTGAAAGCTATAGCTATATCCCATTCTATAGGGGGTGGGTGGGTGACCCTGTATGTAATCTAAGAACCCCCTCGCTTTTATGCGTGGGAGCATCAAAAAAAAGACAGCTCATAAAGAACTGCCTTTTTACTTTATCCATAACAAAAAATGTTGTTTAATTCATCCAGCCATGTTTCTGGATGTTCAAACGCAAGGTCGTTTAGCATAATTTTTGCCATTGATTTTTTTTCACATAAGTCTATAAGGTTTGAAAAAGTATAAGAGCTCTCATATAAATTATCATCGAAATGTGTATGTTCTTTTAAATACATATCAACCTTATCAGGAAATAATTCATAAGAACTTTCTGTAATATAGCAGACACCGCTATCTACAATGTGCTTAAAACAGATGCCATAAATTGTGTTATCCGGAATATATAAAATTCCATTTGTTGTAATCCATATTTCTCCAACATCTACCTTTACGATAGTTTTAACAGAAACACCATATGTTCTTAATATTTCTTTAATTTTTTCTACCATAACAACCACACCTTTCCGCAAAATTGTAGACCACACGTCCACAAAACATCTTTTCCCTTGTAAAGAAAATGTCAATAAGCTTCTTATTTATAATATGAGTTTTAGGAGGGGATGCTGATTAACAAAAAAAAGAGGCGCCGTTTTTTGGTGCCTTTTTAAAGAATAATTAAGATTATTTTACATATGGAATATTTTTTCTATGCATATGGTTTTCACCTAGGATATAGCCGTGGTTTTTAGAATTTACCGTTTTTGGAGGTTCCGGTCAAACTCCGTACTTCTCAAACGGAAGGGCAACATCTGGACCTGGAAGAAAAGAAATATTTCTTCCATTTTTAATATGATTGTTTTTACAAAAAAAACCGAAAAAAATTAACTTTTTCGGTTTTTCTTAAAAAAATATCTTCTTCTACGGACCGCTTA
>JBGUKW010000027.1:0-4100 GCA_045114665.1 Candidatus Xenobia bacterium
TATTGCAATATTTTGACAAATGCAAAATGTCTTTCTGAAGGTGTCGATGTTCCAAGCCTTGACGCTGTTATTTTCCTAAGTCCCAAAAAGTCAAAGGCTGACATTGTGCAGTCTGTAGGGCGTGTTATGCGACTTGCTCCAAATAAAAAGTATGGTTACATAATTATTCCAATTTGTTGCGATGGTTATAAAACAGCAAATGAAGCTATTGAAAAATCAGATGAATTTGATATGGTTTGGGAAGTTCTCAACGCTTTGAGATCTCACGATGACAGAATACAAAGCGAAGTTAATCTCATAAAAGCAGGTGGCAGAAGCAATGTAATCAATATAGTTGACACTTCCGACGAGGTTGAAGAAGTTCACGAAGGCGAAGATGACGGAGGCTATAAAACAGACAACAGCCCCGATTTACCGATTCCTAAAAAGTCGATTCAAACAAGTTTTAAATTTCGTGATTTGGAAGGCGAATTTTTTGCAAAACTCGTTGAAAAAGTCGGTAGAAGAAATTATATTGAGAACTGGGCAAAAGAAGTTTCAGAACTCGCTTTAAAGGAACATCAGCATTTAAAAGATGTTATTTCAAAGACTTTGAAAAATCAAAAAGTTTTTGATGATTTTATGAAAAGTCTTCACGATAATGTCAATCCCACAATTACAAGGGATCAGGCTATTGAGATGTTGACTCAACAGCTCATTACAAAACCTATTTTTGAGGCGATATTTGGAAAGTTTAACGAACAAGACGGCAGGGATAATGAAGATAATAAAAATAACGAAGATAGCAGAAACACACAAGAGAGTCAAGTAAAAGATTTCGTAGCAAATAATGTTATTTCAAAAGATTTGCAAAAAGTCATCAAAAAACTTGAAGAAGATGAGCCTGATAAGATTTATAAACAGCTTCAAGAATTTTACGACACTATAAAAGATGATGTTTCACATGTTACAAGACCTGATAGCCAATTAAGCCCTGCAAAAAAGAAAATCGAGAGACAGAACATAATCAAGGATTTGTACGGCAAATTTTTTAAAACTGCATTTCCAAGAGTTCAGGAACAGTTGGGCATTGTCTATACACCAATTGAAGCAGTTGATTTTATGATTAACTCTGTTGATGATATTTTGAAAGAGGAGTTCGGCAAATCTCTTGCAGATGAAGGAATCAAGATTTTAGACCCATTCACAGGAACTGGAACTTTTATAACTCGCTTGATTGAAAAAATTTCTATTCTATCACGAAAAAATAAAGATGTATTAAGAAGAAAATTTACAGAAGAACTGAACGCAAACGAGATCATCTTACTTGCTTATTACATTGCAGGAATCAATATTGAACAAACTTATCAAGACCTAACAGGTGAATATTTGCCATTTAAAAAACTTTGTCTGCAGGATACCTTTTTGAGTTATGAAGCTGAATATTCAGAAGAAAACGAATTACCAAGTATGAGTGAATCTTTTTTCGAAAATGCCGAAAATGCACAGCTTCAGAGAAAAGATAATATAACAGTTATAATCGGCAATCCTCCTTACTCAATGGGGCAGAAATCAGCTAATGACAATGCCCAAAATCAGAGTTATCCAAAACTTGAAGAAAAAATAAGAAACACTTACGCAAAAGAAACAGAAGCAACTCGAAAAGTATCTGTCTTTGATTCTTACATAAAAGCATTTAGATTTGCAACAGACAGAATAAAAGATAAGGGTATTATCTGTTTTATTACAAATGGTGGTTGGCTTGATAGTGCTTCTGCTGATGGTTTTAGAAAATGCCTTGAAAAAGATTTTGATAAAATCTATATTTATAACCTTCGAGGCGAGGCAAGGGGAAAAGGTGAAGTAAGAAAAAAAGAAGGCGGAAATGTTTTTGGTCAAGGTTCAAGAACTTCTGTTGTTATTGCCCTTTTGGTAAAAAATGGCAAAAATGAAGGTTGCAAGATAAAATATTGTGATATTGGAGATTATCTAAATAGAGAAGAAAAACTTGCAAAAATAGCAGAAGCAAAATCATTTGTAAACCTTGATTTGATAGATATTCAACCTGATAAATATGGTTCTTGGTTAAGTAAAAGAGATGATTCTTTTGATGAATTTATACCAATTTATCCAAGTACAAAATTTGATCTAAAATCGAAAAGTTTTTTTACTACATATTCAATGGGATATGTTACAGCACAAGATGGACTTTTTTATAATTCTTCAAAAGAGAGATTACATAATTATTTTTCAGAAGCACTTGATATTTACAATTCAGAGAGGGAACGCTATCAAAATTCAGACAAAAAAATAGAGCTTAAAGAATTTGTAAATAAAGAAAATGATAAATTAAGTTTTGGAAGAGATGTTTTAAAAAGAATAAAAGCAAATGAAAAAATTATTTTTTCTGATTCTCCTAATAGAAAATCATTTTATCGTCCATTTTATTTTCAAAATTTTAAAGATGAAACTCGATTAATGGCTTGTTCTTATCAAATGCCACAATTATTTCCAGATGGTGATTTTAAAAATACTGTAATTTGTGTTCCAAGTTCAGGAGATAAAAAAGATTTTTCTTGCTTAATTTCAGATCAAATGTTAGATTATCATTTTTTAGGAGATACGCAGGGATTCCCTCTCTATTGGTATGAAAAGCAAGAAAAGCCATCACAAGCGACTTTATTTGACAGCATAGGGGAGGATAAATCCAAAGAAGAATATATCCGCAGAGACGGCATAAGTGACTGGATTCTAAAACGAGCAAACAATTTATATTCTCCTTCGTCAGAAGGAGCGAATAATACCTCTGTAAATGTAACCAAGGAGGACATCTTCTACTATGTCTATGGTTTTCTTCACCTTGAAAGCTATAGAAAAAAGTTTGCAAACAATCTGAAAAACGAACTGCCAAAAATTCCACTTGTTGAAGATTATGCAACTTTTGAAAAAATAAGCAAAGCAGGGCGAGATCTTGCAAATTTATATCTCAATTTCGAGCCAAAACCTAAAGAAAATGCAACTGATGAAGATTATAAGAAATACGAGATCTCAAAAGTAAGACAATCTGACGACAAAACAAAACTTTTCTTTTATAAGAAAAATGGGGATATTTTTGAAGAGGAAACCCTCGACATTCCGCCTGAGGTCGAAAAATGGCAGATAAACGGAAGCACTTGCACTTGGTGGATCGAGAAAATGTATAAAATAACAACTGACCCAAAAACAGGACGAATCAACGATCCAAATGACTATGCAAGAGAGTATGGCAACCCACG
Source organism: Candidatus Xenobia bacterium (assembly GCA_045114665.1). Classification (GTDB taxonomy): domain Bacteria; phylum Vulcanimicrobiota; class CADAWZ01; order CADAWZ01; family CADAWZ01; genus CADAWZ01. The sequence continues at coordinate 3,255 of JBGUKW010000027.1, forward strand.
CTATATAATCGAATTAGCAGAAAATGTAATTAACATCGCAGTCCGTACAGTCAAAATTTTGGACGAATTAAACAAGTTGCAGGTAGAGATATAAAAAGTAAAAAAATAAAAGGCAAAAATTCATCACTACAGAATTTTTGCCTTTTTATTAAATACAACCTATATAAAATAACTTTTACCTTTTTATTTTCTTTAAAATCCAATTTAAAATAATTCCATAAAATGAGGAATTAACTAAAACTTTATTACAAATTTTTATTTGTTTTTCCTTTATTTTCTTTTTTAAACCATATCTTTCATAAGCCCTTTTTCTTGCTTCTTTTCCTTCCTCACTTGCAAAATATGCCTCAATTTTTGCCTTTCCTTCTTCTGAATTTCTATACTCTCTTTGTTTTTTCCTTACTTCATCTTGTGCCATATATGCCTTTAATTTTTCTTTTCCACTTTCTGAAGCTAAATATTCTTTTCTTGTATTTTTCCCTTTTTCAGAATCCCTGTATTTTTTTTGTTTTTCTTTTCCTTGCTCACTTGCGAAGTATTTTTTTATAGTATCTTTTCCCTTTTCAGAGGCTCTATATTTTTTTATAGCTCTTGTTATATTTTCTTTTCCTTTTTCAGTTTGATAATATGTCATAATTTCTCCATAAAAAATTACAAAAAAAATTATAAAAAAGTTTAAAATAATATTGACAAATTTAATCTAAGTTATATAATATAAGTATATACAAAATTTATTCAAAATTTACAAGAAATTATATTTTAAAAATGGCAAAAAATAAAAATATCAAAAAAAGAACAGAAAAACATATAATAAAACAAACAGATAAATATTATTCTCTGCTTATG
>JBGUKW010000028.1:0-17674 GCA_045114665.1 Candidatus Xenobia bacterium
AAAATAAAGGCATTGAACCTTTATTTTAAATGCACCTTATATCCCCATAAATAAATTTAGGGGCATTACGGTGCATTTCGGTAAAAAATCGAGTAAAAAAATTTCTTGCTTTTTTCCATTTATTCTTATATAATAACATTTTAATAATCATTTTAATAGAAACACAAAAAGACATGAAATACATAATAAAAAAACAAAAAAACAACGAAAAAATACAAGCATTAAGAAGAGACGGAGAAAAAATATTCAAACATTGGCTTCTTGCAAGACCTTCTCTATCTTTATTTTTATCTGGATTGATTTCGAGACTTGACAAAAAATCAAGCCTATATTTAGTAGGTGGAATAGTAAGAGGAATAATACAGGGAAAAAAAGACGCTCATGACATAGACATGATGGTCGTAAATTGTGATTTTGAAAAACTTGACAAAATATTTAGTTCAATGAAAAGAGCTAAAATCTATAAAATAAAAGATTACATATCAGCAGGAAAATCATTTCCTGTCTATAGAGTTTCAGTAAAATGGACTGATGAAGTTCTAGATATTGCCCTTGCAAGGACAGAAATTAGCACAGGAAAAGGTCATAGAGATTTTGACATAAACACAAATAATGTATATGCCTATGAAGACTCACAAAGAAGAGATTTCACTTTTAATGCCATATTTTTCAGAATCAAAAAAGATAAATTCAACAAAGTTAAAGGCAAAATTGTTGATTACCAAAATGGCATAACTGCTTTAATAAACAGAGAAATAAAAGCAGTTGGAAAGCCTGAAGATAGATTTATCGAAGACCCATTGAGAATGTTGAGAGCTATCAGACAAAAAAATCAACTTGGATTTAAAATAGAAAAAAACACTTGGGATTCAATAAAAAAATTAATGCCTGAATTGATAACAACAGTTTCAAGTGAAAGAATCTCGGCAGAAATAATAAAATCGTTTGAATCTAATCCGGTTAATTCAATGATTGATTTTGAAAAAAGTTCATTTTTCAAAATCATGGTTCCTGAATTTTATCAAAATGAAAATTTAATAGAAAATACAAAAATAAAATTACAAAAGGCTTATAAATACAGAGACAATAATTTAATAATATGTTCTCTTTTACTTTCCGAAATTGCTGAATATGAGATAAAACAAAGAATCAACAATATAGAAAAATATAACAAAGAAAATGGAAAAAAAGCTAAAAAAACAAATGAACCTGAATTTTACATTCAAGAAAAAACAACAGAAATAATAAAAAGATTGTCTTTGCCAAATCAAAAATATATTTATTATGCTATTTATGTAATGACTGTTTTTATAAATTTAGAAAAAATAGAATATTCAGATGCTGTTATTGAAGAATTACTTAGAGATTGTCCAGAAAAAGATGAAATAATCAAAATTTGTGATATACAAAGACAAATTGGTAAAACAAAATATGATATTAAAGCTATATTGAAAAAACTTGAAGAAAATCCAACATTAGTTACTGGAAGAGAATTGATAGAGTCAGGGTATAATTTTGGTGCTAAAACTAAAATTATTCTTAGAATGTTGAGACAAACTCAACTTGATAACAAAATAAATGATAAAGATCTATTGTTGAGAGAAGGATTAAAAAATGTTTGATATTATCGTACTTGGTGGCGGGAAACTTGAAAAAGAATTTGAAGAAAATCTCAAAGAAAAGCCAGAAGGAAAAGCCTATATAAAAATAAATGGAAAAATGATGGCTGAATATGTTCTCGAAATGGTAAAAACAGCCTCTGAAAATATGGGAAATACAGGACAAATTATTTTTGTAGCTCCTTCAGAAAATATTCCAGAATATATAAAAAGATTTATAAGTTTAATGGCACGAAATGGGTCAGTTTCAGATAAAATTCCACAAGATATAAAAGGAATGCTCAATAATACTTGTGTTGGTGGCAAATCAGTAATTAAATCACTAAAAAATGGACTTCAACTATGCCAAAATGAAAAAATATTTGTTATTCCCTGTGATATACCACTTGCAACACCAAAATCATTTGAAGATTTTGTTTCAAAATCAATAGAATCAAATGCAGATTTTTCTTATAGTTTTGTGAGAAAAGAAGTTTCTGAAGAAAAATTTCCAAATTTGAGACACACTTATGTAAAACTAAAAGAGGGAACATTTTGTGGTGGTAGCTTTATGATGGTTTCAAAAAGCAAATTCTCAAAATGTGAGGAACTTTTCAAAAAAATAACAGAAGGAAGAAAAGAGCCATTAAAACTTGTCTCACTATTTGGTTTTATAAACATAATAAAAATGTTATTTCATGTACTTACAATAGATGAATTAATAAAAAAAGGCGAGGAACTTTTAGGAGCAAAAGTTTTTGCAATGGAAAGCAAATTCCCAGAAATGGCTTTCAATGTCGATAAATTAGAGGACTTAAAAAGAGCAGAAAAAGAAATGGAAAAATGAACTTAGTTAAGAACCTTCCTCCCCAAAAACTCAAAAACGAGAAAAAAGAAAATCATCTCACAATTATATAATAATTATTGAATTTAAATTTGCCAAAACATTGACTGAAGTCGCAAAAATGCAGAAACAAGGCGAAGAGCAAGTAGCTAAATATGCAGAAACATATGCAAATACTAATAAGAAAGTAATTACTGCAGTTTTTGTTGCAGATGACGAACAAAGACAAATTGTAATGTAAACTATTGAAAAACCAAAAATAGGCACTTGTCAAATTTGGCAAGTGCCTATTTTATATGCTTTTTGTATCAATTACTTAAAAGTTATTGTATTTGAATTTTTGTCAAAGTCTGCTGTTACTTTTTCTCCTGCTTTTACCTTTCCACTCAAAACAGCAAGTGCAAGTGGGTCTTCAAGATATTTTCTTATAGCTCTCTTCAATGGTCTTGCTCCATATACAGGATCATATCCCATATCTGCGAGGAATGATTTTGCAGAATCTGTCAATGTCAAGTCGATCTTCTTTTCAGCAAGTCTCTTTTCAAGTCTTCTCAACTGTATGTCAACAATAGATGTTATATTTTCTTTTGAGAGTTTATTAAATATTACTATCTCATCAAGTCTGTTTAAAAATTCTGGTTTGAAGTGAAGTTTCAACTCTTCATTAATTCTTTTCTTCATTTCATCTGCTTGGTCTGCAGTCAAATCTTGAATATATGATGAACCGATATTTGATGTCATTATGATGATCGTATTTTTGAAATCAACAGTACGACCTTGTCCATCTGTAAGTCTTCCATCATCGAGAACTTGAAGAAGTGCATTAAATACATCACCATGTGCTTTTTCGATTTCATCAAAAAGAATTACGCTATATGGTCTTCTTCTAACTGCTTCTGTCAATTGACCGCCTTCATCATATCCGACATATCCTGGAGGAGCTCCAATAAGACGAGATACAGAGTATTTTTCCATATATTCGCTCATATCTATTCTTATCATTGCCTTTTCAGTATCAAACAAGAATTCTGCAAGTCGTTTTGCAAGTTCTGTTTTACCAACACCTGTTGGACCTAAGAACAAGAAACTTCCAAGTGGTCTATCTGAATCTGCAATTCCAGACCTTGCTCTTCTAACTGCATTTGAAATTGCTTCAACTGCATTATCCTGACCTACGACATATCTTTTAAGCTCACTGTCCATTTTTACGAGTTTTTGGGTTTCCCCCTCCATCATCTTTGAAAGTGGAATTCCTGTCCATTTTGAAACGACTTCAGCAACATCTTCATCATCGACTTCTTCTTTTAAGAACTTATGTTCTTTCTGAATTTCAGATAATTTTGTTTTCTGTTCTTCAATCTGTTTTTTCAATTCTGGAATAAGTCCATATCTTATCTCAGCAACTCTCTGAAGTGATCCATTTCTTTCTTCTTTTGCCTCTTCGGTTTTTAGTTCGTCCATTCTCTCTTTCAAATCACTAATCCTTTTAATTATTTGTTTTTCAAGAGACCATTGGGATTTCATCTTATCCAATTCGGCTTTTATGGAATTCATTTCTTCATTCATCTTGTTAAGTCTGTCTTTAGAAGCCTCATCTGTTTCTTTTGAAAGAATTTGTCTTTCGATTTCGAGCTGTCTATATTTTCTCTGTGCCTCATCAATTTCTGTTGGCATGCTGTCAATCTCAATTCTAAGTCTTGAAGCTGCTTCATCTATCAAGTCTATTGCTTTATCTGGTAAAAATCTATCTGTTATATATCTATTTGAAAGTGTGGCAGCAGAAACAAGAGCATTATCAAGTATTCTAATTCCATGGTGAACTTCGTATTTTTCTTTCAATCCTCTTAAAATTGCTATTGTGTCTTCAACATTTGGCTCAGGAACCATCACAGGCTGAAATCTTCTTTCAAGTGCTGCATCTTTTTCAATATATTTCCTATATTCTTTTAATGTTGTTGCACCAATACAGCGTATGTCCCCTCTTGCAAGAGCAGGCTTTAACATATTTGCTGCATCAACACTTCCCTCTGAAGCACCAGCTCCAACAAGTGTGTGAAGTTCATCAATGAAAAGAATTATTCTTCCCTCTGATCCCTCAACTTCTTTTAACAATGCTTTGAGCCTGTCCTCAAATTCACCTCTATATTTTGCACCTGCAAGCATAGCTCCTAAATCAAGTGCTGCAATCTCTCTATTTTTTAGAGATGTAGGAACATCGCCACTTACTATTCTTTCTGCAAGTCCTTCAGCTATAGCAGTTTTTCCAACACCTGGCTCACCTATCAAAACAGGATTATTTTTTGTTCTTCTTGACAAAACCTGTATAACTCTTCTTATCTCATCATCTCTTCCAATTACAGGGTCTAATTTTCCTCTTTTTGCAAGGGCTGTCAAATTTTTTGCATATCTTTTTATTGCTTGGTACTTATCTTCTGGATTTTGATCAGTTATACGCTGGTTTCCTCTTATATCTGTAAGAACTTTATATATTTTTTCAGGAGTAATTCCAAATGAAGAAATAATTTCTCCACATTTTGTATTTCTATCTGATGAAAGAGCAATAAAGAAATGTTCTGTTGATGTAAATTCATCTTTCATTCTATTTGCTTCTTTTTCTGCCTTATCAATCACAGAAGCACAAGAATTTGAAAGATATGAATTTGTATTACTACCACTTACTTTTGGCAAATTATCAACAAGTTTTTTAACTTTCGATATAAGTGATGATTGATTAACTCCTATTTGATTAACAATCTCACCAACAACGCCTTCTTCCTGTGTTAAAAGAGCTAAAAGAAGATGTTCTGGCTCTATCTGTTGATTATTTCTTTCGGAAGCATAATCCATTGCTTGTTGTAATGCTTCTTGTGCTTTTATTGTCCATTTATCTTGTCTCATATTTTTTCACTTCCTCACTTTTTTCTGTTTTCATTTATATAGATGTTAATTTTATTAAAAAGGATTCAAAAATTATAAAATATTTTTTATAAAAAAGTTTAGTTAGTTATTATCAACCTTTATAAAAATAAAAAAAATCCTGCTAAAAAAATAACTTGTTTGAAAATTTTTCAAACAAGTTATTTTTTAGTTTCATAACAAAACTACTAAGAGAAGTTAATATTTTTTAGGAGTTGCATATTTCAATGTCTTAGAGCTTTCTTCTTTATGTCTTATATCCTCATCATAAAATAAAACTGTTTTATACTTTCTTACATTATACAGTTCTTTTTGATCATCTTTGTGAGAAGGTTTTGAAGTATCTCCAACATAACTACCTTCTCCTGGTGTCAATACACTTATACCTTTGACCCAAAAACGATTTACTTCCCACATCATTATTGTACTTGCTCTATTTCCACAATAAATCTTCTCACCAGAAGGCAAAGACATATCTTCAGATGATTGTGGAACAGAAGAAACATAAGTGCTGAACTCCGCTTTTTCCTTCCATTGAGACATATCAGAACCATTGGAATTTGAAAGTAAGGATATAGTATTTTTCATAGCTTCTTCACTTACATCTTCTATAGTTCTGCCTTTTAGAAAATCATAAGGAAGTTTTGTCTCTCTTAATACATTGAAAACAAATGGAGCCCCATATTCGTTTACAGCATATTCCATATATTTTCCATCAATTTCAGGACATAACAATTTTGCAAATTCATTCATCCATCTATGAAAAATAGGAATAGCAGGTTTATCATAATATCCATTTGCATTTGCAATTTTATAGCCATCCCAATCTTTTAAATATTCAACTGCTTTTATTACATTTGAATCCTGCGATTTTGATAACTTTTCAATCAAAAGAGGCTTTATCTCATTTGCATATATATCCATATATGCTATTTTATAATCTATAGCATCAAGTTCTCCAAAAGTAAACTTCTTTTGAATATCAACAGTAGTTCTGACATGATCAATCCTATTTTGAGAACCCCATATATAAGTTTTTTCTCCATTATCCCATGTCAATGAAGGCTTTGAATTCCAATCAGCATAAAATCCTCTTGAAGTGTTGCGATAGACAGGAATCTTGTCATAGCCCAAAAAGCCCTTCCAAGGTCCAAATTCTGCTCCGTTTATAGGCAGTCTTGTATCAACACCATCAGGACGAATTGGATATTTTCCTGTGTGCATAAAAACAGGTGGGTTTTTTTGATTGATGTAAAAAACATTAGAAGATATAGGATATGTTCTAAATGCTTTTACAAAAGTATCTGTTGAATAGCTTTTCATTGCATCATAAGTATTCATCCAAGAAGATGCAATCTCTGCAGGTGTTACAGCAACATTTTTTACAAAAGCCACTGGATTTTTTGGATCAGAAAGTTCTGTTGTAACAACAATTCCATTAGTTGTTGTTACAACATCAAAATCGACAGGTTCTGCATTTTTCACATTTATCTTATATGACTTTATAGCCATATCTTTCCATTCATTGTTATTTCTATACTGTATATTATTTGCTGAATTTAACATTTCCAAATAATAATCAATCTGGTTATCACTTCCACCAGTAACAGTCCAAGCACCATATTTATTTTGTGCTATAGAAAAACCAGGAAGACCGACTGTTTGAATACCATAACACTGTATATCTTTTGAATGAAGAGAACATTCATAAAATAGAGACGGATCACTCAATCCATATTGAGGACCAGCCAAAAGCATTGAATTTCCTGTTACGCTTTTTGAAGCAGAAAGAACGACAGCATAACTTCCAACACCATAAGGGACACCAAATTTTTCGGCAAGCATTTTTGAAGACTTTACATCTTGTTTGTTATCAACCAAAACTCTTTCAGCCATGGAAGGATTTATTCCTGACACAATTACTGAAGAAGATTCATCACTTAATTGTAAAATACTATCAAAAATCAATTTTCCATCAATTTTACCATAATTATTGACAAGTTTTTGAAGAAATCTCAAATTTGTAAGTTCTTCAGCTCCGTCATATATATATCTATAGCGAGAAAAACAAACTTTAAAGACATCTGCTTCAGTCCATTTTACTGGTTCAAGTCCATATTTTGCAAATTCCTGAGGAACTTTATTTTCAGCCACAACTTCTTCAATTCTTGCATTTATTCCATCCGCAAATGCTTTAAATTTTGATCTCTGTGAATCAGGAAATGATTTTATAAGGGCATTGAGTTCTTCATCAATAGGAAAATAACGAAGATACATCTTATCATAATCAATATAACCTGCCCCAAGTTTCTCACTCATTTTACCTGATGAAGAAAGTCTAACCATTTCAAGTTGAAACAATCTATCACATGCTTGGGCATATCCTTGACCATAAAAAACACCTTCATCAGATTCTGAATAAATATGAGGAACTCCAAAATCATCCCTAGATATTTTTACATCTTCAGCAAATGCAGGCATACATGAAATAGCAACCAAAGCAATAAATGCAGAAAAATACTTTCGCATATTTTCTCCTCTCTTTTTTATGAAAGTTTAGAATCAGACTTTGCATAATCTGCAAGGAATTGATAAAGAAGTCTAACTCCAACAGCAGTAGCTCCCTCTTTTGGAACATAAGGATTTTTAATATACTGATGAATTGAAGCATTCGTTGTAGATGTTCCAGCAATGTCAATATGAGCCCATTTGGCTTCACCAACAAATTCTTTCAAGAACATTCCTGCTGTGATTGTTCCTGCTCCTCTTCCGCCACTATTTTGTAAATCAGCAACATCACTCTTTATTTGCATTGCAAATTCTTTATATAATGGCAACTCCCAAACTCTCTCACCACATTTTTCTCCAGATTCTTTTATTGCATTCACCAAAACAGAATCTGTTCCCATAATGCCAGAAAGTTGGTTTCCAAGAGCAATTACAACAGCACCTGTCAAAGTAGCAATATCAATTAGATATTCTACACCTTTTTTGCGAATCCAAGTAAGTGCGTCAGCGAGAAGAAGTCTTCCTTCTGCATCTGTACTTATGATTTCAATAGTTTTTCCCTCAAGTGATTTTACAATATCACCAGGTTTATATGAATTTCCAGCAACCATATTTTCTGCAAGTGGCATAACAGCACGGCAATTTACTTTAAGACCAAGTTCAGCAACACTTTTTATTGCTCCAAGAACTGCACCTGCTCCGCCCATATCACAGTGCATTCTCTCCATAAAATTTGAAGGTTTTAAATTATAACCACCTGAATCAAATGTTATTCCTTTTCCAACAAGTCCAACCCAAGGACCATTTGGATTACCTTCATAAGCAATTTCAAGCATACGAGGAGGTGCACAATTAGCAGATCTGCCAACAGCATAAAATGCTCCCATCCCCTCTTTTAATATATCATTTTCATCCAAAATATTTATTGTAACATTTAAATCTTTCATTTTCTGACAAGCTGTTTCAACAAACATTTCAGGGGTCATATAACTTGCAGGTTCATTCACAAGATCTCTTACAAAATTTGTATTACATGCTACAGTATAACCTTCAGAAAATCCTGCTCTCAATTCTTCGATATTGTCAGAAGAACTATCTGCTATTGTCAATTCTTCAATTTTATCTTTATATTTTTCTGCTGTCTTTTCACTCATATATTTTGTGAATTTATAAAGACCGAGAACAACACCTTCAGCTATTGCTTTAGCACTCTCTCTTGGATCGATTCCATAAGTAGTGAAACTGTCAACAGCAAGAGATTTTGCATGGATTCTGCGACAATTTCTTGCAGCTATTGCAACAACACTGCGAATTTTGTCTAAATTCAAATCTTCTTTTTTACCAAGACCTATCAAAAGAACTCTCTTTGCACCTATTCCTGTAACATGGAGAGTTGAAAATTCTTTATATTGTCCTCTTACTTCACCTGTGGAAAGAAGTCTGCCAATCTGTCCACCTAAAATTCTGTCAAGCCATGCAAGACGACCTGTCAATTCCTTTTCGCCCTGAAAAACAGTAACCAAAAGCATTTCAGCTTTTACATCTTCAAGAGGGCTTACAGTTGCAAGTAAATTCATAAAAATACCTCCATAAAGCACAAAATCAAATGTGCCTAATTTCATATAAAAAAATCAAATGATTCATTTTTTCTTAAATTTGAAATATTATTCTTCTATATATTATAGTTTTCTTCCTTTAGAGGATTATTGGCAAAATCAAAAGAATTTCTAAAAAAAGAATTATTAGAGGAGAAAAAATTTTGAATAAATCATATATTGGTGCTTGCGGAAATTATTGTGGTTCTTGCCCTATCATGACAGCCCAGAAAAAAGGAATAGAATATCAAAAGAAATTGTCATCATCCCTATCATCTCAAATGGGAAAAACAATAAGTATAAATGACATACAATGTCCAGGATGTAAAGACTCTATAAAAGACAGACATTCTTGGGCTTTCAGATGTAATCTGAGAAAATGTGCTTCAAGCAAAGGACATGAAAATTGTTCATCTTGTGAAGAATTAAAAACCTGTAAAAGAATAAAAGATATGTCAGATCTATATTCTGGAACACTTTTAAAACAACTTGATGAATACAAAAATTTAGGAGCTGACAAATGGTATTCATTGATGGAAAAAAGATGGACTTGTCAAGATTGCGGAGAAGCTATTGATGCCTCAACTAAAAAATGTATTTGTTGCAATTCAGACAATTCTAAACATGTCAATAAGACATTTGAAAAACAAAACGAAAAGACAGATAGTGAAACAATTTAAGGGGTGATTGTGATGCAGAGTTCTTTACAACCTGGCATGACTCTTTGCGGAAAATATAAAATTCTCCAAAAAATAGGCAAAGGTGGAATGGCATTTGTCTATAAAGCATTTTCTATATATCACAACAAAGAATGTGCTCTAAAGGAAATGCAAGACCAGTATTTAGATCCAGAATCAAAAGATAAAATAACAGCTCAATTTATGAATGAAGCTGTAACTCTAAGTAAACTTGATCACCCAGGTGTTCCATATGTTCTGGAAACATTTGAATTAGAAGGAAAGCACTATCTTGCAATGGAATATGTTGCAGGTGATACACTTGAAGATTTTGTAGTAAATTCCCCCTCTCTTTTAACACAAGATCAAGTATTAGGGATTGTATGGCAAATTACAGATATTTTAAAATATCTACACAACCTTCCTGAACCTGTTATTTTAAGAGATTTAAAACCGTCAAATATAATGCTCAATAAAGACGGCAAAATAAAAATAATAGACTTTGGAATAGCAAAAGTTTTTGAACAGGGAAATGCAAGCCGAACAATGGCAAAAATAAAAGGCTCTGGTTCAAGTGGTTTTGCTCCTCCTGAGCAGTACGGAGCAGCAGGAACTGATAAACGTTCTGATATATATGCCTTTGGTGTAACTATATATTACCTCCTTACAGGTCAAATTTTACCTGATTCTGTTGACAGAATATTGAGTGGTGGAAAACTTGAACATGTAAAAAATATAAATCCAACAGCAGGAAATGCAATACAAGCCATGATTGAAAAAATGGTTCAATTAAAGCCTGCTGATCGTTTCCAAAATGTAGATGAAATAATAGACTATCTAAATAAAAATGGGCTTAATGGCAATTATCCTCTTTTAAAACCAAATACTGAATTTCCTGAAATGACAGGTGAAGAAGATAGATATAATAATGACGACGATGAGGAGCAATCGTCAACAAATTCAGAAGAAGATGAAGAAATAGAAGAAGATAAAACAATCTACCTTCCAAGACAAGTTTATAACAAAAGGAAAACAAGTGAAAGTGAAATAGAAAATAAAGAAAACTCAATATCTTCTCAAAGAAAATCAGAAATAACAAATAGATTTAGTCCTGAAAATATGCCACTACAAACAGAAAAATTGCTCGGTTCAAGTGGCATTGCAGAAGGAATAAAATCTGACGGCTCACTCAGGAAAAGCTCTGAAGAAGCATCAAATGAAGCTACAAGAAAACTCAGTAAATCAGACCTAGACAAATATCTAAAAGAAAAAGATATAGAAATTACCCAACCGACAAAAAAAGAAGAAAAGCCAAAGGAAGTAAAAGAAGTAAAGCCATTTAATTGGGGTTGTGCCTTTATATTTCTATTATTATTAATAATAATAGTACTTATAGGCTATGGATTATATGCAACAAAAAGTTATTGGATGACAACTCCTGAAAAAATACAAAAACAAGAGCAAGAAAAAATAAATGCTCAAAAGACTGCTGAACAGATAAAAGAAAAAGAGAAAAAAGAAGTAAAAACAGTTATTGCATATACAGAACAGAGTGCAAAAGGTAAAATTTCAGCAGTTGAAAAAATTGGAAATTCTAAACACCTTATATTAAAATCAGAGACAGGTGGATATGTAAAAATAAAACCAGGAAAAGAAGGATTGCCAGAGGGACTAAAAGTTGGTTCAGAAGTAAGTGTTATCTATAAAATTCCAAAAACAAATCCAAAACAACCTTATGAAATTTTAAAAATAAAATTAAAAAATATCCCAAAGAAACAGACAACATCAAGCAGTTCATCAACTAAATCGAGTTCATCAAATAGTACAAAAAGTTCATCGACTAAAAGAAGTTCTAACTATTCGTCTGGTTCTTACAACTATACACCACCACCGAAAAGCTCGAGTTCGTCGAATTATTCTTCAGGTTCGTCAAGTTACACACCACCTAAAAGAAGTTCTTCAAGTTCCTCGAGTTATTCTTCAGGTTCATCAAGTTATACACCGCCGAGTAGATCAAGTGGTACTTCATCGAGTTATTCATCAGGTGGCTCATCAAGCAGTAGTTCATCAAGCACATCTGAATCTGGTGGATTCACTCAACAAAGATCTACAGATTATTAGTTAGCATAAAAAAATAGCTTGTAAATATTTACAAGCTATTTTTTTATTATATCATACCACTAAAATACTAGCCCATTTCAAGAATCTTGACAACTGGAGATTTTGGAAGATGGTTGCAATCAACCTGTGTTGCCAAAGCATACAGATATTCAACATTTCCCATCTTATTTGTAAAATTCTCAAGAGGTTCTTCAAGCCAAGATATATATTCAGTAAGTTTTGTCTTATAGTGCATAGGAAATATAATCTTTGCTTTCAACTGGTTGATAACAAGAACAGCATCAGAAGATGTTAAAACAGTACCTCCACCAATTGGGCAGAACAAAACATCAATTTCACCAAGCCATTCAACCTCTTTTTCAGATAAAATATGACCTAAATCACCGAGAAAACAGAATTTTAAACCATCCATATACCACATAAAAATGGTATTAGGTCCTTTCTTTTTTCCAATAAACTTATCATGATATGACGGAAAAGCCTTAAAAACAAAATTTTCACCTGTTCTCTGTACATTTGCCTCAAATTCAGCTATATAATCACTTGTTCTTTTTAAGACCTGCGGATTTCCACCAACTCTCCAATAAGCATTGTGGTCTGCATGTTCGTGACTCTGTAAAATTATATCTGCCGAAATCATAGGAAATGTATAAGGCATTGTCTTGCCAAATGGATCTGTTACAATGGCAGTTCCCTTTGAAGAAGAAATATAAAATGAACTATGTCCCAAGTATCTTATATTAGGCATATTAAATTCCTTTCTAAATAGTTACAGACGGAGCAACCATTACTATCTGATTTTTATTAATAGTTATAAAATCTAAAGAATCAAGAGGAGTATCGCCATTTAATTCATAAACAGTAGCATTTGTTACAGGTATAAAATCTCTTTCCTTATTTATTTCATCGAGCATTCTTCCACCTGGAACAACATGCATATCTCCCTCTATCCTATAGGAGGCAGTTAAAAGAATAACAGGTACTCGCTCTTTAAAAGTCTTTATTCCCATAAGTAAACCCTTTCCTTAACAAAAAGAATAGATATTTCAAAATTATCATTAGACTTTTAAGAAATTAATTCCTTCTTTAAATGTTTTTATATTTTTCGAGCCCCAAAAGTGGTCGGTCTTTAGCCGAGCATACGAGCATAGCTTCATTTAGAATTATGAAATTTATGAGAATCAATTTTTAAAAATAGTGAAAAAATCCTACTCATAACAATATTAAAAGCAGATAACATCGCAATTCTAGCATAGATAACTCTTGATTCTCCTGACAAAATATTGACAGCATCATAATAATCATTAAAAGAAGCAATCAAACCGACAGCAAAATTAAATAGAAGTCCACTATTTCTACTGTCTAAAGCATCACATACTATAGAAGGATATATAACCAACTTTTTAATTATATTAAATTCTTTATCATCTTCTAATAATCTAATTTCATTTATATCAATATTTTTTAAAATATCTTCTGAATCAATTTTATAACCTTGGGATTTAAAAGACTTAAAAAGAGAGTTAATCCTTGATACTGCAAGTTCTGCTGATTCTTTATAACTATCAATTTTTTTTAAATCAAAAGTCAAAAGAGATTTAGGAGCTTTATGAAGATTTTGAAGATAATATTCATCTGAATTAATAAGATTTTTCAACTCATTTAAATCGACATATTCTCCCTTTTGAATATCCCCAGTTTTCTGAAAATTTTTTATTTCTGTTCGCTCAACAGTAACTACTTCGAATAATTTCTCATCAAATCCTAAAAACTTTAGCACAATTGAATATTTATTATAAAATTCAACAGCATCTTCAGGAGATTTCAAAAACAGAAGCAAATCTACACCATCTTGCAATTTAGAAACAATAAATGCCAATTCTTCAAAATATTCAGATGGTTCATTCTCTGGCAAATATATGAGACGATCGCTGAAATCTCCAAAAGATGTACTTTTAAGCCAAACTTGCTTTTTTATGGGATATACAAGTGAATATTCTTCTGTTAAAAAATTAAAATTTCTATTTTTTTTATCTATATTATTAGGTGAATCCCAAAAAGCATATATTTTCAAAAACTGTTCCCAAGAAAGTTTTCTTGCTGTTTTTTCAGTCGTTGCCTTTGTTGGTCTTATATCTTCATCATGTGAACAAATCCAATGATTTATAGGTATGACATCTTCTTCATATAATAAATCAGCTTCTAAAAATTTTTTATATAGTTCCTCATATATGCCTCGTTTGCCCTCAAAAGAAGAAGAACGAATCATCTTTCGAAAATCAACACCAATATCTTTAGATTTTGAAGAAATACTTTCAGAAATAATCTTAGGAATTATATCTTTTAAAACAGATATTCTACCAGGTCTATCAGCAAATAACCATTCAGCAGAATATTCCTCAATTATCTTTCTTGCTGTTTCAACTATTACTTGACCTCTAAAATTAAATTTTTTTCCTGCGGGTTCATCTCCTAAAATTTCTCTATATCTCTGTTCAACAGAAGAAGCTATAAGCCAAAGTATTTCACCTGTGTCAAATTGTTCAACTTCACAAGAAGCCTTAAAACCTGAAAAAGAAAAAATATTTTTCAAAAAATTGCCAAAAATAATTTTCCTTCCGTCATCAACATTCATTGAAATCAAAGAAGAGGTATTTCCTAAAACAACAAGTACCTTTTTTTCTTTTCCTATTGAATGAAGATAAGCAAACCTCTCCCTCATAACAGACATTATAGCATAAAAAACAGCATCTTTACTAAGTGTTATATTTATAAAGCCATTTGATGAATTTTTTATACTTCTACAAAAAGGAGGTATATGATCTATCGCATTTATAATAGAAGAAGCTATAAGAACTGGATCTGTCTCCCAAATATTTGCAATTTTTATCGCAATAGATGATGAATAATCCCCCATATCTTTTTCAGAAGATACATCAAGAGGAACTGGAAAAAAACATTCGGTATCTTTATTTGGGAAAGCTGATTTTATAGCTTCTCTGAGTATTAATTCTATTTTTTGTCTATACATAATATTAATGTGATTTATGTTCAACTACAACATTCATCGTTGTTTTTTTACCATGTTTCCAAACAGTTAGTTCAATAGACTGTCCTGGAACACAACCATTTAACATAGCCCCAAAATCATCTGTGGAAAGAATACGCTGACCATTAAAATTAGTTATTAAACATCCCTGCTCAATTCCTGCTTTTTTTGCTGGTCCATAATCTATCACTGTCTCAACATATACACCATTTCTGACAGGAAGATCATAATTTTCAGCAATTTCTTTAGTTATAGTTTTTACACCTATTCCAATCCAAGGCTTAGGTGAATTCTGTATTTCACCTTTTCTTAAATATTTTGAAGCATCAAGAGCTATATTTATCGGAATTGCAAAACTAAGCCCTTGGGCATTTTTAGCTCTATAAACGACTGTATTAACACCTATAACTTCTCCATTTAAATTTATCAAAGCACCGCCAGACGAACCACTATTTATGGCAGTATCTGTCTGGATCATATTTCTATATGTCAAATCTTTTCTCTGAATATCCCTATTCAAAGCACTTATACATCCAACAGTTACTGTCCATTGAAATTGAAGTGGATTTCCTATTGCTATTGCCGTCTGACCCAATTCAAGTTTTGAAGAATCGCCAAATTTAGGAACAGGCAAATTACTTGCTTTTACTTTTATAACAGCCAAATCTTTTGCTGCAGAAGTACCACTTATGACAGCACTAAAAGTTTTGCCATTTACTAAAATGACCTGAATTGTTGAAGCATTTCTGACAACATGCTCGTTTGTCAAAATGAAACCATCTTTAGTCAAAACAATACCACTTCCACCGCCAGTTCTGCCGTCTCTTGATGTTGTTTTAATTTTAACAACAGAAGGCTTTGCCTTTTTCACTGCATTTATAACAGATTTTTCCTGACTTGGTGGATATGCCGAATAGACAGGACTTGATAAAGAAAACAAAATTATAAAAAATGATAAAATACTTAATTGTAAATATTTCATATTTTTTCCCCTTTCAATTTTCTTGAATAGCAGTCGGTCTCTTTTTATCTTTATGTGATGAAAGAAATTTTCTCAATGCAAACAAATGTTTGATATAATTTATGACTTCACCTTTTCCAAGTTTGCTACTTCCAAAACGCCTATCTTTGAAAATAAATGGGATCTCTATGAAATGCTCATAATTCCCTTTTACAAAAATTTCAAGACCTATTTTAAAACCTATGGGATTTATATCAACTCCATCTATTACTTCTTTTCTAAAAAAGAAATATCCTGAAGTAACATCTCTTACATTAGTAACAATTCTACCCATAATTATTGCAGTTTTGGATATAAATCGTCTTATAAAAGGCCAATTTTCACTACCTCCACCTTTCACATGACGACTACCAATAGCAACCTGAGCTTTATTCTTTTCAAGTGGAGAAACAAGACGAGGGATAATTTCAGGATCATGACTCAAATCTGCATCCATAACTCCCAATATATCACCAGAAGAGACCTTAAATCCTGCTACAACAGCACTTGAAAGTCCAGCCTTCCCCTCCCTATGTACAACTTTTACATTGTATTTTTCTTTTAATTTTTCTGCAACATCACCTGTGCCATCAGGAGAATTGTCATCAACAACTACTAATTCTCCCCCTATATTGTTTTTATTTAAAACCTCAAAAATTTTATCAGCCAAAAGTGGCAATGACTCAGCCTCATTATAACATGGCACTACAATAGAAATCATATTTATCACCTGTTTATATTATAATTATTATATTGATATTACCTTTGTAGCATTCATTATCTCTCTAAAAATTTCTTCCATTAAAACAGCTGTTCCAAAATTGAGTTTATCCAAAACTTTATATTTCTCTGCAGAGCTCATACATATCAAAATTTTGACAGATTGCTTTTCAAGTGATGAAAAAATACACATACCTGTTGAGCTTTCAATCAATTTAACAGCCGTATTTAAAAGTATAACTGTCCCAGGTTTCTTTTTGCTCAAATACATCTCATGCAAAAATTCTGTCAAAAGTTTTTTTCCAAATCCTGAATCATCACAACCAAGTGAATCAGATTTTAAAACTAATACAGTTTTTCTTATTGGAGAAAAAGAAGAATCAGAAGCAGGATCAATACTTTCCAATACATCTGTAGATGAACTATTACTTACATAGTGCAGATAATATGTCATATCTATTTCCGCAAATGATGGAGGTAAAGCATTTTCAATCAAATAAGAACACTCCCCTTTCTATAGAAATTGCTCGTGATTGAAAAATATAATATTATTGCAAATTTCCAAAATAAATTTATTTTGGAAATTGAAATTAACTTTTTTAAGGCACCAACCTTTAATGTATTGACATACTATCCATAAATAAAT
>JBGUKW010000029.1:0-6852 GCA_045114665.1 Candidatus Xenobia bacterium
GAGAGAACTCATAAGACCTCTAATTTAAAATGGAGGCAAGGTTCGTTAATATCCCAGAATCCCCTAAATTTATGGGGAGTATGTCAATATAATGAAACAAAATCAGATAATGGAAATCATTGGGGAGCCGATGAAGTAAAACATTATTAAAGTGAAGAAAAAGGGCTGTGAAAAAAGTATAGAATATTCTATTTATATATCATAGCCCTATTTTTTTATCTTTTCGTCATAGTCAAAAATTGTGATAATTATTTTTGACTATATTCTTTGAATAATTCTTGTATTTTTTGGTAATCTTTATTTTTGAAATTTTTGTCTATATATTTTTTATAAAAATTTGTATTTTGAAATATTTTAGTCTTTAGGAATTCTTCTGCACTTTTTGAAAATGAATTTCCATACATCATTGTTGTTATTAAGTAGTATATACATATAATTCCTAAAGCTATATAAGCAAACATTTTTAAATTAAAAATGTTGGATAAAAAATTCTTTTTTTGTGATTTTAGGCATTCTGTTATTTCAGGAATTCCTGTTGCCAAAGCTGTTGCAAAAGAGAGTGAAGGAATCGCTAAATAATCATTTGTTGGAAATGGCATTTGACCAAAAATATTGGAATATGGGAGAATTGATAGAGAAAATAATCCCAAACAGAATTTATAAATTTTATTTGTTGATTTTATACAAATGTAAATTGCAATTCCTATTATTACAAAAAAAACAATGCTGTATATGTATTTGGTTTGAATTGTAGATATTGCTGATAAATTGGAAAATGTTGTAATTGATTCTAAATATTTTCCAATTACAGATGTTATGTCTAGTATATCTTTATTTTGAAAAATATTTGATATCGATATATGATTTTTTTGATAGAAATTTATTCCATAAATGATTGCCATTATTGCTGTTAATCCAGCAAATTTTAGTGCTTTTTTTATGTTTTCTTTTTTAAAGAAAAAAGTCCAAAGGGGGATGAGCAATGGGTATATTGTCGAAATTCCATCATCTCTTAATGAAAATCCATATAGTCCGAGAGATAAAAGTGAACTTGATAAATCGTTATGTGGTATGTTTTTCTTTTTTTCTTTTTCTTCTTCTAATGTTTTTATGAATGTCAAGAAAGATGACAACATAAAACAGATAGATATATTGTTGTTTTGGCTCCCTGTATTTAAAATTAAATTTTCTATGTGTGCTGGGTGTACTGAATATATCATTGAAGCCCAAAAAGCAGTATTTAAATTTTTTAGTGTTTTTGATAAAAATTTATATATCAAAAATATTGATATTAAAAATATTATTTGATTTCCAATGTTGTGATAAAATGGAGCTGTAGAGCCTTTGCCTGTGTTTGTTATGTTAAATATGTTACAGATAAAATTCAAAAAATCATTGTAAATAAGATTTAATTGGGAAGCAGTGAAGATTTTTTTGAAATTTTCAACATAAGTTGGCAAAAAAATATTAGAATATGCTAAAAATCCAGTAATTAATATAACTACTGGATATATTTGTTCTGCTTTACAATTTTTAAAGAATTTTTTTATCATTTTTAAAAAGTCTTTTTGCTATCGAGCATTATTGTTACAGGTCCTTCATTACAGATATTTACTGTCATTGAAGTTCTGAAAACTCCTGATTCGACATGCAATCCATATTTTTTTGTTAAACAATCCATATATTTCATGTATAGTTCATTTGCCATTTCTGGCTTTCCAGCAGTGGAAAAACTGGGTCTTCTGCCATGTCGACAATCGCCAAGAAGTGTAAATTGAGATATTGCAAGCACACTTCCATTTATATCTTTTACTGAAAGATTCATTTTGTCTTCTGAATCTTTGAATATTCTCATATTTGCTGTTTTGTCTGCTATATACTCAACATCTTTTTCTGTGTCATTTTCTTCAACACCGAGCAAAACAACAAGACCTTCTTCAATTTTTCCGCTTTCTATACCCTCAGAAAGAACATTTGCTTTTGATACTCTTTGAATAACAGCTCTCATATATTACATCTCCAATTATTTTCTTTCAAACTTTAAAAATTAATTAGCACAACGAGTTAAATTAAACTGCTTCTAACGAAGGAGGAAAAATACTGGAACGCATCAGTTTTTTCATAGTAAATATAATAAAAAGCGATTAATTTGAGAAAAAACTGTCTAAGTGAGTGTATTATATCCAAAAATTGGCGTAAGAAGAAAATTAATAAGTTAAATTTATAAGAAATAAAATTCACCAACACGCCTTAATAATCTCTGTTTTTACCCATTAAAAATATGTCATCTGCCAAAAAACCTCTTGATGCAGATTCAACACCTTTTATTAATGACAATTTTCTAAGTGCAGAATTTAACTGTGCTTTGTCAAAAACTTCTATGCTGATCGTAACTATTGCCTTATTTTTCTTGACCTTAGCACTGCATTCATTTGTCGGAATCCTCATTTCACTCAATACATTCATAAATTCTGCGAGAAGTCCTCTTCTGTCTTTTGCTTCTATTTCAAGTTTTACATGATATCTTCTGTCTGATCTCGACTCATCCCATCTGACTTCTGTTATTCTGTCAGATTGAATATTTGGACAATTTCTTCGGTGAATTGCAACTCCTGTTCCGATTTTCCAGTGTCCAACAATTTCATCACCAGGTATTGGATTACAACATTTAGCAAAAACAACAAGAACATTGTCAACACCTTTTACGATGACACCTTTATTTAATTTATCCTTTTTGGGATTTGGCTTTTTGGCTTGGATTAATATTTCTTCTTGTTCTTTTGGGAGTTCATCTTTTATTTTTTGTATAATTTGAGTTATTGAAGTTTCTCCATAACCTATAGAAGCAATTAAATCTTCTTGATTAGAAAAATTTAATTTGATTGCTATTTTGTTTAAAAGTTCATTATTGGTCATCAATTCAGGAGAAATTCTTTTGTCTGTTCTTTGAAGTCTTTTTAACTCTTTTTCAAGAATATCTTTTCCCCTTAGGATATTTTCTTCTCTTCTTTCTTTTTTGAACCATTGACGGATTTTAATTTTTGTATGAGTACCACGACAAATATTGAGCCAATCAAGACTTGGATTAGCATTTTTAGATGTTATAATTTCAACTCTATCACCATTTTGTAATCTATAATTTAGAGGTACAATATTTGAATTTACTTTTGCACCAACGCATTTATGACCTACATCTGTATGTATTCTGTATGCAAAATCTATTGGTGTTGAGCCTACAGGAAGGTCTATTGCATCCCCTTTAGGAGTATAGACAAAAACTTCAGATTCATTTATATCCATTATGATATTGTCGATATAGTCTCTGACATCTTTTGAATCTTTTTGCCACTCAATTATTCTTTTCACCCAAGGATATTCATCTTGACTTGATATATTTCTTCGTTCTTTGTAAGCCCAATGGGCAGCAGGTCCATATTCATTTACCATGTGCATTTCCATTGTTCTTATTTGGATTTCTATTGGCTCGCCACCTGGACCATATACTGTTGTATGAAGAGATCTATAGCCATTTGATTTTGGTCTTGCTATATAATCTTTAATTCTATCTTTCATAGGTGTCCACAATTTGTGAACAGCTCCTAAGACTTTATAACATGATTCTATATCATTCACTATTACTCTAATTGCAAATAGATCGTATATCTCGGAAAAATCTTTTCCTCTTTGATTTATTTTTTGCCAAACACTGTAAATATGTTTTCTTCTGCCAGAAATTTGCAAAACATCTACTTCATCTTCTTCAAGGGCTTTGGTTATGATTGACACTGTATTTTGGATTATTTTTTCCTTATCTGCCATTTTGGCATCGACAAGTTCTTTTAAATGCTTGTATTCTGTTGGATTTAGATATGAGAAAGAAAGGTCTTCAAGTTCCCATTTCATTTTCCATATACCAAGACGAGATGCAATAGCCGCATAAATTGTAAGTGTTTCGTTTGCAATTCTTTCTTGTTTGTCTTTTCTCATAAATGCCAATGTACGCATATTATGAAGTCTATCTGCAAATTTTATAAGTATTACTCTTATATCTTTTGCCATAGATATAAAAATTTTTCTTAAATTTTCTGCTTGTCGGTCTGCTCTTGATTTAAAAGCTGTGCCTTTTGCCAAATTTTGTTCGTTTGGAACTGAAAAAGCTGACAATTTTGTAACTCCGTCAACCAATCCAGCTATTTCAGGAGAAAATTCTTTGCTTATATCTTCTAATGTTGTATCTGTATCTTCTACTGTATCATGTAAAAGGGCAGCTACTATGGTACTTTCGTCCATATTCATTTTTGCAAGAATCATTGCAACAGATAGAGGATGAATTATATATGGCTCTCCTGATTTTCTTTTTTGGTCTTTATGAAGTTCTTTTGCAAAATTATATGCTTTTTTGATTATTTCTAAATTTGCTCCAAGTCGAGCATCTGCTACTTCTTGTAATAGTTCTTCTATTGTTGGAGGAGTAGTTTTTTGAATATCTGTTTGTTGTTTTACAGCGCCAACCATTTTTTTAGCCTCTTATGTGCTTTTAGTCGTTGTTATTACAGCAATTTTCTATATTCATAATATATTTTAATACAATATTTGAAAATTTTTCAAATGAATCATAATATATTTCAGCAAGTTTTAAAAATTTTTTTGACTGTACTTGTAATCTTGAAAAAATATCAGAAGATTTTATAAAATCGAGTGTTATTTCTTCTTCTTTTATTGTCATATTTTCTGAAAGTAATTCAAATGCAAAACATCCATGAGCATAATTTATATTTTCATTTGAAGTTATCAATTCCAAAATTTTTTCTTTGTCTGTATTTTGGTTATCTTTTAATATGTTAAATATTTTAGTTATTGAATTAATTGAAGGCAATGCTTTTTTATAGAATTGTTTTTCATTTTCGATGTCTTCTTCTGAAAAAAGGAAGTGAATTCTTTTTGCCTTTTTAAATATGGATATTAAAAATAAATCAAAAGTTGCAGGAGGATGAAAAAATATTATATCGTCAAAAATATCTGTTTGGTCTATATCTTTAATAAATTTGACTTTTGTATTAGTTCCCTTTACTGCATCTAAAATCGTTTTTTGAACAGCTTTTGTTCTTACCAATACAAGACAATTTGAAATATTTGATAAATATTTTAAATATTTTATTTTATTTATAACTTTTGAAGAATCAGATATTATTGGAGTGTTTGTTTTTTCAGGAAGTTTTATTTTTTCTTCAATAACGGCACTTGCTATTGGATCAGGTGTTATTATTGAAGATAATTCTAAGTTTACTGCTTTTGTTCCATTAAATTCATTTATATAAGGATATGCCAAAATGTCATATTTTAAATCATCAATTTTTATTGAATCGGCTAATTCTGCTTTTCCAAATGCAATGCCTTTTAATTCTATTCCATTTTGTTCTATTGTGGCGATCAGAGTATTTTTTGATGCTTTTTTTAACTCTGTGAATTTTACATTTTTGAATAAAAAAATAGGCTCTTCATTGTCTTTGCCATAAGGCTCGAGTTTTAAAAGTTCTTCAGTCGCTTCAAATGTGATATCTGAAAATGATATTTCACCATCACTTATAAATTTTTCTGCCTCTTTTTCAGGCTCTTCATTTCTAATTCTCTCTTTAAATATTGGAAAATTTTCTTCTTTGATAGAAAAACCTCCTGCTTGGATATGTCCTCCGTAAGATTCGAGTATATCTGAATTTTTTTCAAGTATTGAATGGATATTATAACCGCCATAAGCCCTTGCAGACCCTCTTCCAATTCCATTTGTCAAAGCACACAGAAAAACTGGCATTTTAAATGTTTCTGCCAATTTAGAGGCAGTTATACCAAGTACCCCTACATGTAGGTAATCTCCAGCTTCAGCTATGACATTGCTATTTATAAGGTCTCCTGAATCTTGAAGTTTGAATAAGATAGTTTTTCGCATTTTTTCTTCTATCTTTTGTCTTGTCTTATTCATCTCAATTAGTTCATTTAGATAATTATCGGCTTCTTCTTCTGTTTGAGATAACAACAATTTAACTGAAATAGAGGCATCTCCAATTCTTCCAGAGGCATTTATTTTTGGACATATACTATATCCAATAGTTCTGCTTGTAACTTTTGATGTTGTAGAATAATTTATTAAACTTTCTATCCCTTTCCAATCGTTATTTCCTGAATTTATTATTGAAATTGCATTTTTTAAAATTATCCTTACTTCATCTTTTGCTGGCATTAAATCTCCAATTAGACCAATAGCAGTAGGTATCAAATATTTTTTTGGAAATGGAAGATTTAATTTTTTGCAAACTGCACATATAAATTTAAATGCAATTCCAACACCTGATAGGTATTTACAAGGATAATTGCATTGTGGATTCATCGGATTTATAATTGCATCAGCAGGTGGAAGCTCTTTGGGAACTGTGTGGTGATCTGAAATTATAACTGAAAGACCTTGATTTTTCAACTCAGTTATTTTTTTCATTTCAGATATTCCACAGTCAACAGTTATTGCAAGAGATATACCATCTGTTTTGGCTGAATTCAATCCTTCATCAGATATTCCATATCCATCTTCAAGTCTATTTGGAATAGAATAATCGACATTTCCTCCCAATTCTTTTATAAATCTGAAAAGAATTGATGTTGCTGTTACTCCGTCGGCATCGTAGTCTCCAAATATTCTTATTTTTTCTCCATTTTTGAAGGAACATAAAAAAATATCAATAGCCTTATCCATATCTTTTAAGAGAAAAGGGTCTAAAAGTTTGGATATATCATCAGATAAAAAATTCTCATAGTCTTTGATATTTTTTATTCCTCTTCTCATAAGAGATTGTTTTAGAGGCT
>JBGUKW010000030.1:0-3045 GCA_045114665.1 Candidatus Xenobia bacterium
AAAGCACATTCTTCTATAATTTTTACATTTTTGGGAATTGTTAGTTCAGTTAAAGAATGACAATCATCAAAAGCGTCATATTCTATTTTAGTTACACTTTCTGGAATAACAACACTTTTTAAATCTTTACAACCTGAAAAAAGTCCACTACTTATTTTTTTCAAACCATTAGGCAAAATAATATCTTCAATAGCTGAATTCTCAAAAGCTCTTTCTTCTATTTTTGTAACACTATTTGTAATGAAAACTTTTTTTAACTTTGAATAAAACCCAAAAGTTCTAAAACTAAAAGTCTTTTCCCCTATTTTTTTGACACCTTCTGGAATAATGACACTTTCCAATAATCTAAAATCAGAAAAAACTTCTTTTCCAATAGAAGTTATTTTATATTTTTTGCCTTCATATTCATAAGTTGCAGGAATATCAATAGAGGTAACTTCTTTTTCATCTTTGTAAATAAAGTTATATTCTAAATTTCCATGTTTAATATGTTCACAAGTTTTTTCTTGAATTTCATAGCCAAGTTGTTTGAGAACCTTTTTATTAAGTTCAACTTCAATATAAGTTTCCATTTTTTCCTCTCTTGTTTTTTATCTTGTCGTTGATTCTTTTTCGAAAATTATTTTCACTGCTTTACTCCATTAATTGCCTTTGCTCCCCAAGGTGAGCCTTCTGCATTTCCATTGTAATTTACATTTGGAACATCGAGGAAAGCATCTCTTCCTATTGTTTCAACAGAATCAGGAATAGTCAAATTTAAAGAAGTACAGCCTGCAAATACTCCATCATCTAATTCCGCTAAATTTTTAGGCATATGTATCTCTTTTAAAGATGTACAATCTTCAAAAAGATTATATCCAAGATAACTAATATCATCTGGAAGATAAATTTTTTCTAAAGAAGTACAACCACTAAATGTTGAATGGTCTATCTGTATTACATTTTCTGGAATATATATATCTTCTAAAGATGTACAATCTGAAAAAACAGAACACCAAATAATTTCAAGATTTTTTGAAATAGTTACTTTTTTTAAAGATGTACAACTTGAAAAAGCACAATCACCTATATAATCAACACTATCAGGTATGACAATCTCTTTCAAAGAAGAACAAGATTCAAACGCATTATAATCTATCACTTCAACTTTATCAGGAATAACTATGTTTTCTAAAGATTTACAATAATAAAAAGTAAAATTTTCTATTTCTTTCAAATCTTTTGGAAGAGTTACTGATTTTAATGATACACATTTTTTAAAAACAGCTTTTCCTATTTCTTTTACACTATCTGGAATTTTTACACTTTTTAACGAAACAGAATTTTCAAATAGATTATCTGCAATTTTTACAATTATATAATTTTCTCCCTCATAAGTATAAGTAGAAGGAATATCAAGATATTCTACAGGTACACCATTTTTGGAAATTGTAAATTTATTTTCTACTTCATCTCTTCTAAATTTATCACATGTATATTTTTCTTTTTTCCTATATATTTCATAGCCCAATATTTTTAAGACATCATCATTTAATTCTGAACAAAATTTGACATCATCTGCATAATTTATCTCTTTCGAAAAATTACAATTATCAAAAGCACCTATTCCAATTTCACTTACTGTTTTTGGAATATCTATATATTTTAAAGAAGTACAACCTGCAAAAGCATTTTCTCCTATTTCTGTTACAGTATCTGGAATAGTTATATTTTCCAAAGATTTACAATTTAAAAACATCTCTTTAGGAATTTTTGTCAAATTATCAGGAAGTTTTACGCTTTTTAATTCAGTACAATTTTTGAAAGCACTTTCTCCAATTTCAGTTACACTATTTGGAATATCAATCTTTTGTAAGACATCACAAAAACTAAAAGCATACTTTCCTATTACTTTTACTCCCTCTGGAATTACAATTTCTTTCAAAGAAGAATAGACAAAATTTGGAATAATAGGCTCCTCCTCAGGAAGAAAACAAAAGCATCCACTAAAAGCAAAATCTTCTATTATCTTTACAGAATCAGGAATCACTATATTTTCCAAAGATCGACAAGAAGAAAAAAATGCTCGAGGAATTTTTGTCAAATTATTAGGAAGCTTGACACTTTTTAATTTCTCACAATTTATAAAAACTTCTTCCCCTATTTCTGTTACAGAATCAGGAATTACTACATTTGTTAAAGAATTACAATAGCAAAAAGCATTTTCTTCTATTATTTTAACAGAATCAGGAATCACTATATTTTTTAAAGAATAGCAAGAATGAAAAGCAGAAGGCTCTATTTTTGTTACACTATCTGGAATAGTTATATTATCCAAGACTCCACAGTCAAAGAAAACACCATGTTCAATAGAAGTAATTTTATACTTTTTACTTTCATATTTATAAGTTGCAGGAATATCAATAGATGTAACTTCTACTCCGTCTTTAAATATTGGTTTATAATCATCTATAGTTCGACCGTCAAATTTTTTGTACTGCTTCTCTCGAAATTCATAACCAAACTGTTTTAGAATTTTCTCATCTAATCCAACTTCGATGTAACTTTCCATATATGTTTTCTCCTTAATTTTTTCTAAAATTAAGGGGCTCCAATGCTCCTCTTTTATATGTTTCTCTTTTTTCTCCAACAATTCTATTATACTAAATTACGATGACAAAATCTGTCATTTATAAAAAAAGAGTTATTACTTTTTTGTCATAAATAAAAAAGATCTCATAAGTTAAATTAGTGAGATCTTTTTTAGGGTACAAATGGAATAATTATTGATTAAAGATTTATACTTTGTTTTTTGTTCAAATAATTTACAGCACTATCTGTCGTTTTTCATCATCTGCGACTAAAACAAGATTGATTACTTTCTTGTTTGTTCCTTCGTATGCAGAAGAATAATCTCTTGATTTTATCTGCTCTTCGCCTTCTTTTCTCTTCTTCTCTACTTCTGATGAATTTTTTGCAAACTTAAATTCAATAACTACTACTTTATTTTTGAAAACTATAACAACATCTGAACGCCCTTTAAATGTGTGTACTTCGGCAAAATAT
>JBGUKW010000031.1:0-5417 GCA_045114665.1 Candidatus Xenobia bacterium
GAAAAAATACTGGAACACATCAGTTTTTTTCATAGTAGATATAATAAAAAAGCTCCTAATTTGCATAAAAAACTGTCTAAGTGAGTGTATTATATCCAAAAATTGGCGTAACCGTAAATAATTAAATATGTGAAATTAGAGTTTACCCCTATAAAAATAAGGAATAGTCCGAATTTGGCGTACAAAAATCTTTGTCACTTTCCTAAGCTTGTAGAGATGTAGGGAAAGCTGTTCGTGTGTAATATGAAATATAGGAAAAAACGCTATCTATAAAGCAAGAAACTTGTTACCAAGTAGTTCATGTTGAGGCAATTTATTTATAAGGTAAAAGATGAATAAAGTAAAAATAGCTTTAATATCAATAATAATAGTGATGTCAACGCATTTAACAGCATTGGCAGATAATACCTCATTGCCCAATTCAGAAAAAATAAGAAATCCTTTTGCTATTCCTACATATATAACAGATAAGATAAAAGATGAATATAGATATGAAGAGATAAAATTTATTCCTCGTGATCCATTTTCTATCAATCAACTAAAAGAGCCAGAAAAAAAAGATAAAAAAATTTCAAATACAGAACGCTATTTTAAAAGTTTAAAAGACAAATATAATCTAAATATCATACCCAATAGAGACTCTTCTGTATTGTCATTATTTACGAAAGATGATGAAACTACTCAAAAATTAATAGACTCTTCTGGAAATGTCTATGTTTTTGACAAAGAAGAAAGTAAAATAATGATACAAGATGAAAAAGAAGAGGAAATTGTTGAAGAAGATGTCAATGAGACTGAGGAAAAAGTAAATATAAAAAAAATCGATATAGATGAACTGCACAGATGTTCTGCAGCAGACTTAGAAGAATTGGAAAACGAAAATCGTCCCAGTGTTGAAGCAGGTTCAAAAGCAAGAATAACAGCTGACCAATTCGATTATAAAGACGGAAAAGCCTGTGCAACTGGAAATGCTGAAATTATTTTCAGAGGAATGAGAATAAAAGCAGATCAAATAATATATGATGAAAAAAACAATAAATTAGAAGCTATCGGACATGTTGATATTTCACAAAAAAACAGCAGATTGATAGCAGAACATGGCACTTACGATATGGAAACAGGTATTTCCGAAATATTCAATGGCTATGGTTATACTGATGAAGTTGAAAAAGGCGATCAAAAAATAAATGGCAAGATATATTTTTGGGGAGAACATATTGTAAAAGAAGAAGATAAAACTACATTGACAAATGCAATAGTTACAACTTGTGATGAGCCAGAGCCCAATTATCACTATCATATAAGATGTAAAGAAGCAGAAATATATCCTGGTAAAAAATTAATAGCACATCATTCAAAACTTAAAGTTAAAAATAGAACACTTTTAAATTACCAAAGACTTGTTTTGTCATTAAATAAAAAGAATCAAAGTCTAATACCAACAATAGGAAGGAATGAAGATGATGGTTGGTATATTAAAAAAGATTTTGATTTCAGCATCTTTAATAATCCAGCAATAGGAACCCTTGAACTATATGAAAAAACTGGAATTGCCTATGGTTTAAAATATCCCTATTCCCTAAATAATGGAAAAATATTTGGGTTAATGGAATATTATAATTTATCTCCTAATAAAAGTGCTATAATAACTGAAGATTTAACTAATGAACAAAAAAAGAGAGAAATAGGTAAAAAAGAATTCAAAAATGAAATTAGATATGAAATAGGTGATGGATTCTACACTGGACTAAATATAGGTTCTTACGACTATAGATATCCAGATGAAAAAAGTAGTAACTGGAATAACTATTATTTCTATTTTGGTCGAAGTTCTAAAAAAGAAAAATATAGATTTTCACAGACATTGACAGATTACAATACATATAGCTATCAAACACGAGCTTTTGACTATGGAAGATATTTGGGCAATGGCTGGACAGCAAAATTGGGAGTCTATAACAGTGGAAGAAGCAATTCAGAGGCTATATGGCGTTATTATGCTGATTTGAATTATTCAAATAATTTTGTAGACGCAACTTTATCATACTTGACATCAACAAACAAAAACATATATCATCTAAATAAAGAACCTGAATTAAATTTTAGGTCAAAAAATATGTATTTAGGAAGTATTCCCATAAATGCAGGAATGACAATTGGTAGTTACACAGAAGAACCAACCAATATAAAAATGACAAAAGAAAAATTTTATATTGGAGTAGCTCCAACAGAATTTGATTTTGGAAAATATGGTGATCTACAAGTAGCAGGTGGATATTATCAGATATTATGTGAAGATGGTAGCCAAAAATATGCACTTTCTGGTATGTCTAATTATACATATAATCTAAACGATCACATAAATCTAAAAGCTGGATATTTTTTCCAAACTCCAAAAGGATATTCTCCATTTGTAGAAGATTATATTAACTCATATAGTTTGATAACAGCAGGAGCTGAAATATATAATGATGACAAGTGGAAATTTACTATTGCAGGAGGATATGACTATCTATATAACTCAAAAACAAGTATTATAAGCACACTTGCACTACACCCAAACGAAAATTTAGATTTAAAATTTGGAACTCACTACAATATAGAACAACACAATTTTCCTAATTTTACAACAGAAGTTAAATGGAATTTGGGAGATGGGCTTTCTGTAGAAAACTGGACATTATATGACACAGTAAATAGCAAATTGACATATTTTAATGTTGGTCTTTCAAAGGAAACCCATGATTTTGTAACAAAATTATTGTATAGACATCAACAAAAAGACTTATGGCTTGAATTTTATTTAAAAGCATTTCCTGAAAATCCAACTTATATAACTCCAAATACTAATGAAATAATAAGTCCTAGAAGGTAAAAAAAAACTCTGCTTAATATTTAAAATTAAGCAGAGTATATACCTAAAAAATAATATTAAAAAACTTCGACACTGTAACTCATTATATCTGCATTTTCATTAGGAGTGTTACTTGGAATATTTGATTCATAATAATCATAAAGACTATCAGATGGATAGCCAGAAGGAATAGATGAAGAGACAACTCCTTTATTAGGATTGACCATAAATGAATAATGAGTAGATGAAGAAAGGTCTGGTCCAAGTGTATCTATAAACTTTCCAACTTCTTTTTCTGCTGTAGTTACCAAAACTTGTGTTGTGAAAGAATTACCTTGTATTTGATTTTTGAAAACAGAACTTTCTTTTAAAGGAAATGTTACAAAAACAGTTGTTTTATCTGAAGAATAAGATACATAATTATTTAAATCTGTTATAATAGTCAAAAGTCTATCAGCAGCATTTAATCTATGATACCAATGATATTGAGGAGCATCGAGTGACTCAGGATTACAAATCCTAATAACATCAGTATAAGTACCTATATCATCAACTTGAATAGGTTGTGCTTCAGTATTTAACAAAATACAATAATATAGAGAGCCTTTAACCTCTCCTGGTACTGTAATTTTAAACCTTATATATTTAGGACCATTTTCAGATTCGGAATCCGAATTTGAAGAATTAGATTCAGAGCTTGACTCAGAACCAGAGTTTGATTCTTCAGAATTATTTGTGGCACTATAAGCATTATATGGAATATATCCAGCAGAACCACTATCTGAAGAGCTTGAATCACTTGCACAAGATGCCAAAAAAAATATAATAAACATTAAAAATAGGTGTATAATTTTATTATTCATAATAAATATCCCTCTAATAAAAAAAATGACAAATAATATCAAAAATAATAATTTAAATTTACTTATAAAAATTTTTCTTGCTGTATTGGCTGGATTCCTCCTTGTATATTCACTGCCAAATCATAATTTAAATTTTAATTTAGGTTTTCTTGCATGGTTTGGAATAACACTGTTAATATTAAATATTCGTTTAGCCAATTCTAAAAAAGAAAGTTTTTGCATTACAATTATAACTAGTATATTATACTATTCGACAATATACCTTTGGACAAATAGATTCGGAGTTTATGTTTGGATACTTGCAAGCATTTTTTTTGGTTCTCTTATGGGATTATGGGGAATTGCTGTCTATATATTCGAAAAAAATCAACCAAAAAATATATGTGTATTCTTAATTCCAACTTCACTTGTAATATTCGAACATTTAAAAACATTTGGAATTTTAGGAACAAATTGGGGAAGTCTCTCTTATTTACAATATAAAGATTTATATTTGATCCAAATAGCTGGACTTTTAGGAATGTACTCAATTACATTTATAATGGCATTATTTGGATATTTTATATCTGAAATAATAATAAATTACAAAAAAACACCAATACTTGAAACCTGTAAAAAATACATATTTATTCCAATTTTGATTATATGTGTCTATATCTATGGTTTTTTATCGATAAATTTAGATAAATCAAACCACAAAAATGATATAAAAACAATAAAAGTTGCACTTTTACAACCTTCTTTTGACATGCTTATAAAAAAAGATTCGTCAAAAACTTATATGATGACAAAAACACTTTATGAAATGACAAAAAAAATTGTAGAAAACGATAGAGACACAGATTTAATAGTATGGCCAGAATCATCTCTTCCAGGTCTAAATAATAATCCTTATGTGACTGGTTTTATGGAAAATCTTGCAAAAGAAACAGCTACAAGTATAATATATGGTGTCATAAGTATTGACGAAGAAAACAAAAAACACAATAGTGCTTTATATTATAATAATAAAGGCGAATTTCAAGGCTTGTGTTCAAAAAAACATTTAGTACCTTTTGGAGAATATGTTCCTATTTCAAATAAATTGAGAAAAGTTCACCCATTACTCAGTTTAGTTCCAGAATATGAACCAGGTGATCCTGAAACAGATAAGGGAGTATTTGAAATAAATGGAACTAAATTTGGAATAATAGTATGTTTTGACTCCAATTTTCAACATTATGTAAAAGAATCTGTAAAAAATGGAGCAAACTTTGTAACTATAATAACAAATGATGGTTGGTTTGAAAATTATGATGCAATAGAAGACCACATAAGTTGGAATGTTATAAGAGCAGTTGAAAACAAAGTGCCAATATTACAATCTGCAAATACAGGAATAAGTGCTGTAATAGATAAATATGGAAGGGTTACAAAAAGAATTGGAGTATTTCAGAGAGGATATATTTCTGATGATATAAAAATAACAAAATCAGGAAGTTTATATACAAAGATAGGTAACATCTTTACATATCTATCATATCTATTTTTATTATTATGTATTGCTAATATCATAAACAAGAAAAAATATATGTTCAAAAATATTCCATGTGTAAGTTTCTTTCACAAAT
The DNA here is from genome assembly GCA_045114665.1 of Candidatus Xenobia bacterium. Classification (GTDB taxonomy): domain Bacteria; phylum Vulcanimicrobiota; class CADAWZ01; order CADAWZ01; family CADAWZ01; genus CADAWZ01. The sequence goes on from JBGUKW010000031.1 coordinate 5,328, forward strand.
TTAACAAAAATAAAGAAAACAAAGAAAATTAACTTTTGAGGACATACATGAAAAATTTTATAAATATAATAATAATTTCAAGTATAATTT
>JBGUKW010000032.1:0-9828 GCA_045114665.1 Candidatus Xenobia bacterium
TTTTGCGGTGAATCTATAAATTCTTCCAAATAAAAATTTTGTTCAAGAGATGTAAAATAATCATAAACAGATATTAATGAATAAATATCATTTATAAAAATGACACCTGAGCCTTTACTTCCATAAAATGTTTTTAACAAAATAGGAAAGCCACCTAAAAAATTGACAGCTTCTTCAATATCTTTTTTATTAAATATCAAACAAGCCTTGGGCATTTTTATTTTACTTTTTATAAGATTTATTCTACAAAGCCATTTATTAGAAGAAATAAAAGAACTTTCAGCAGAATTTATTACTTTTGCACCTCTAAATTTACAAAATTCAGATATACTTAAAATTTTTTCCCTTTTTTCTTTAAAAATACTTCCTCTAAAATATATAACATCTTTTACTGAAATATCTTGATCATTATATTTTATAGAATCTGAATATATCGAAACAAAATTTGGATTTATTATTTTTAGAGGAAAATTTATTTTATCGAATTCTTCCCTTATTCGCCTTATAAAATAAGTTTCTTTATCTGCAAAGATAATCATATAAATTCAACTCCATCACTATCCCTGCTCAAAATTTTGAGGAGAGAATTTTAGATGACTTAACAAGACTTTTCGCCTAACCTCCCTATCAAGAGAGGAATTTATTATATCCATGACTTTAAAAATAAAAGTGAATAAAAATATTTCTTATCAACAAAAATTCCTGCCAAAATAGGAAAATACATTGCAAATGATATAAAAATAACAGATAGATATAAATAAAGTACAGTATTCCCATACTTTTTTTGTAACAAGGACAAAACATTTGCTGAAATCAAAGACATCCATATAACTGCAGGATAGATATAATAAAAAAATCCAGGTCTATTTGACAATTTCCAAAATATAAATGAAAAACAATAACCCAAAATCAAAAACATCAAAACTCTACTATTTTCATCATCTTTACTCTTAAATAATTTATAGATCGAAAATACAAAAAACAAAAGAAATGACCACCAAAAAAATGGATTTCCAATTGCACTTATGCCTGCAAACATATTGTTATTACTATTAAAATAATACCAACAAGGTCTTATCATCAAAATCCATTGCCACATATGAGAGAGATAATTATGTGTCCAACCGCCCTTATATTGAAATTTTAATATTTCAACAAAACGCAAATATAAATCTGTAAAACTATCTCCAACAAAAAGGCAATAACAATAAGGAATTAGAAAAGAAATTAAATATAAGGATAATGATAAAAAGGAAGCTCTAACTACAAAAAACTTGCTTTCTTTTTTATAGTTTTTCAAAAATACTAAACAAAAAACTAAAAAGAAAAAAGAAAAAATTCCACTCCATTTACAAGCAGAAGCCAAACCTGCAAAAATAGAAGAAAGAAGGAGAGGAAATATATTTGACTCTTCAGTTCTAAATACATAAACACAAGTATAAAAAGCAGACAATGTCATAAATCCAGTTAAGAAAATGTCAAGAGTTGTAATTCCAGATTGTACAAATGTCATAAAATCAAAAAACATCAAAAATGTAACAATGTAAGATGTTATTCTATTTTTGAACAAAATCATAGCAAAAGGATATGAAATACCTACGATCAATGCTCCAAAAAATGCAGAGGCAACACGCCATTTCATAAATCCTAAAAATGGAGTAATATAGGCAAATAAGGCTATTATCATTTTGGCAAGAGGAGGATGAACCCAATTAGAATCTGGTTTAAATTCCATATAATCACAACTTGCTGGAATGTAATATATCTCATCAAACATTTCTTTTGGAGGTGTATTTAAAAAAAATAGCCTAAATATAAAATATAATAAGGCTATAGATATAAAAATTATGTAATCTCTTTTTTCTAAAACCTTTTCCAATTTTTTCACCTTTTATTTTCATAAAATTATTAGACTAGGTTCCACACTTCTTTTAGTTTAGTGGGTAGTTGTTCTACAATGTTACCCCATTGTGTTGCTTATTTTTTTGAAATATAAAAATTCACTTTTTGCTTCTTTTCTTATTCTTTTTTGAATAATTCTTACTTACTTTTGTACTTGTTGTTTCGCTTACTTTTGTACTTGTTGTTTCGCTCTTGTCATATTTTTTTACACTATCTTTTACATTTTTTGAATCATTGCGAAATTTTACGATAAGAAAAATAGCAATAACAATTAAAAAGAAACTAAAATATTGGGCTATAGACAATCCAAAATATCGAGGATGACTTTCTCTAATAAATTCGATACAAAATCTTATACTCGCATATATAGCTGACATCAAAATAAAAGATTCTAATTTAAATTTTTTGATTTTATCGTAATATAAAAGAAAAACTGCTCCAATAAAATTTGCAAGCATTTCATATATCTGTACTGGATAACGCATTCCCTCTATGCCTGCATCTTTGAAAACAACGCCAAATGGAGCAGAAGCATGCATTCCATAGCAACATCCATTTAAAAAACAGCCAACACGACCAAAACCTATACCTATCAATACAGAAGGAGCAAAGAGATCAAGCATTTCTCTCGGATCTAATTTTTTTAATTTACAAAAAATAATGAAGAAAATACTTCCCAAAATCAAAGCCCCATAGAGAGTAAGCCCTCCTGCCCTCAAATTTAAAATAGAAGGTAAATCATTTGCATATTCTCTAAAATTTAAAATAACATAGGCAATTCTTCCACCTGCAAGACCAGAAATCAAAAGCCAAATAAAACAATCTGTAATGATATCTGGCTCTGTTATTTTCAATTTTTTATTTCTATGTAAAATCAAAAAATAACCAATAAGAACACCTATTACAATCATTACACCATAAGAATAAATAGGAAAGCCAAAAATAGAAAAAGCTACTCTGTGCATGTTACATCCTCACTCTTTTTTCCTTTATCCTCTTCTTTTTTATCTTTTTCAAAAAACAAAAGAATAGCAAGAAAAATAGCTCCAAGAGTTATAAAAGAATCAGATATATTAAAAACAGGAAATGTTCCAACAGAAATATAGTCAACAACATATCCATATAAAAATCGATCTAAGAGATTTCCAAAAGCTCCGCCTGAAATAAAAGCACAAGCAATCAGATATTTAATATCAGAGAAAATATATTTTCTCATAAAAATAAACAAAATAATAGGAACAAAAATTCCCATTAAAATAAAAAATATTTTTTGATTTTGGAGAATACTAAAAGCTCCTCCAAAATTCCTCAAATGAAAAATAGAAACAAAATTTCCAATAAGAGGATAACGATAATATAATGGAGTTGACTCCATTGCACTTTTTACGTAATAATCAATAACTATTATAAAACTTGTTATTAATGTAAAAATAAAAATACTAAATTTATTTTTAGTCTTATCACTCATAATATTATTAACTTTATAATAAACTTTTTTTTGATTTATAAACAATTTTCATAATTATAAAAAAACAAAGCGGAACCAGTTATTCGACAAAATTTTCGAAAAACTGGTTCCCCATATAAAACAATAAAAAATTACTTTTTAGATTCTTCTAAAGCCTCTCTGCACTTTTTACAAAGAACTTCTCCATCATCATATTTTTCTGTGAAGTAATTCCAACAGCGAACACATTTTTCACCATCGGCATGTGAAACTTCTACAAAAATTCCATCTATAGCTTGTACAGCAGAATCAGTTTTCTTTTCAAGTGGAAGTATCTCTATTTGTGAAATAATCAAATATGCCTTTAACAACTCAGATGCTTTTAGTATTTTGTCATAATATTTAGAATCGACAAAAACAACAGCTTTTCCCTCAAGAGATTGTTTGATTTCTTTATTCTTTCTAAACTCTTCCAACTGAATAAATGCTGTTGAACGAATTGCAGAATATAATTTCCAATCTTCTCTTTCTTCATCTGTGAAGAAAACTTCATCAAACTTTGGATATTCTGCTAAAAATACAGATTTTACATCACATTTATTTACAAAGAATTTCTGCCAAATTTCTTCAGCTGTAAAGCTGAGAACAGGAGCCATAGCAATTACCATATCATGCAAAACTTCAAACATCGCTGTCTGAGCAGAACGCCTCTTTATTGAATTTGGGGCTGATGTGTAAAGTCTATCTTTGACCATGTCCATATAGACAGCACTGAGTTCTGAAGCACAGAAGCTCTGCAAATAGTAATAGACAACATGGAATTGGTAATTTTTATATGCCTCATTCATCTTTGCAATGAGTTCATTTTTCTTTTCAAGAATCCATTTGTCTTCAGGAAGAAGTTGTTCTCTTGAAACTGCATTTTTGATTTCATAATCATATAAATTACCCATCAAAAATCTGCAAGAATTTCTTATCTTTTTATAAACTTCTGCAATTTGGCTAAGTGCAGAATCAGAAAATCTGACATCAGCAGTATAATCAACAGATGAAACAAACAGACGAAGTATTTCAGCACCATATTTTTTGACAAAATCCATTGGATCGATTACATTTCCAAGAGATTTGTGCATGGTGTTTCCTTTTCCATCAAGAACCCAACCATGTGTGAGAACTTGCTTAAATGGAGATTCTCCACGAGTTGCTACAGATGAAAGAAGTGATACTTGGAACCAACCTCTGTGCTGGTCTCCACCTTCAAGATATAAATCTGCAGGGAATGTCAATTCATTTCTGCGTTCCATGACTGCTTCATGGCTAACACCTGATTCAAACCATACATCAAAAATATCCATTTCCTTTTTAAAGGACTTGCCATGACATTTTGGACATTCAAATCCTTCAGGAAGAATTTCTGAAGCTGATTTTTTATACCAAGCATCTGCTCCTTCTTTTTCAAAAAGTTTTTCAGCAGTGTCAACAACTTCTTTATTGTAAATGGCTTCTCCACATTCCTCACAGAATACAGCAGGAATCGGAACTCCCCATCTTCTCTGTCTTGAAATACACCAATCTGGACGAGTTGAAACCATGTTATAAATACGGTCATGCCCCCAAGCTGGAATCCATTTTATCTTGTCTATTTCTTCAAGAGCTTTCTTTCTGAGATCGTTTGAATCTACAGATACAAACCACTGTTTAGTTGCTCTGAAGATAATAGGACCATGACATCTCCAACAATGTGGATATGAGTGTTTTATATGTCCAGCAAAAAGCAAAGCACCAGTCTCTTTTAAATATTCAAGAATTACAGGATTTGCTTCTGAATATTTCAAGTTTGCAAATCTACCTGCTTCTTCTGTCAAAACTCCTCTACCATCAACAGGAACAATTACAGGAAGTTTGTATTTAGCACAACCCTCAAAGTCATCTCTACCATGACCTGGGGCTGTGTGAACACAACCTGTACCTGCACTCTCTGGATCGTCGAGAATGACATAATTTGCAGTTATTATTTTTGATTCCCTTTCAAAGAAAGGATGATGTGCAACTCCGCCTTCTTCTAGTTCAGAACCTTTCACACAATTTCCAACAATTTCCAATGTGTCAATTCCAACGGCTTTTTTAACTATATCAAAGACAGCTTTTGCCATGACATAGCCTTCTTCTCCATTTTTGACAACACAGTAATCTGCAGTTGGATTTACGGCGATAGCAACATTTGCTGGAAGTGTCCAGGGAGTTGTTGTCCATATCAAAACAAACATTTTTTTGACATCGACATCTTTGAACAAATTGCCCTTGTCTTCAAAAGGAAATTTTACATAGATTGAATCAGAATCGACATCTTTGTATTCAATTTCAGCTTCTGCAAGAGCTGTCTCACATTTTGGACACCAGTGAACAGGACGAAGCCCTCTGTAGATCATTCCTTTTTCAGCCATTTTTCCAAAAATAGAAACAATAGCAGCCTCGTAAGAATGGTCTAATGTTCTGTATGGATGTTGCCAATCTCCCAAAACACCAAGTCTTATAAATTGTTCTCTCTGTTTATCGAGGAATCCAAGTGCAAATTCAGCACATTTTTCTCTCAATTCAACAGGATCGACAGTCCTTGGATTTAATTTGTATTTTTTTATAGTCCCAAGTTCATTTGGAAGACCATGAGTATCCCAACCTGGAATATAAGGAGCATCGAAATCAGAAAGAGTATTATATTTTATTGCAATATCTTTCAAAATCTTATTCAAAGTCTGACCAAGGTGAATAGCTCCATTTGAATATGGAGGACCATCATGAAGTATATAAGTTTTTTTGCCTTTTTTCTGTTTTCTTATTTCTCCATATATATCGTTCTTTTCCCAAAATTCAAGCATTTTTGGCTCATTTTGCGGAAGATTTGCTCTCATAGAAAAATCCGTTGACGGTAAATTTATAGTTGAACTGTAATCCAATTTAAACCCCTCTTTTCAATCCCTAATTATTAATATAAATCATCCTCTTCATGCTGTGGATTACCTGCGATCAATTTTGCGACTGCAGGACGAGCTTTTGAGACGATAGCATCTTTTATCTCTTTTCTCTGTTTCTCTGAAAGGACATGATTGTAGAAAAAGCAAGCAAATCCTGAAACAACGCCACCAATCAAAGCCGCTGTAAAAATAGAAGCCCAATTTATCTCAGAAGCACAACAACCTTCTTCTTCAACTTCCATATTTTCATTTTCATATTCAACAGGACACATTATATAAAAACCTCCCAATTTAAGTTTAATAAACAATTTATTACAATCAAATTTATTTCTTTTTAATAGTTTCTGATTCCTCTTGATAGGTTATATTTTTGGGATATTCTAAAGTTATCTCCTTAAGCGATTTCACGACAATATCAAGAAAAAAATTGCATTTTTCTGATTCTTGTTCACTGTGAAATTTTGGAATATATATTTTCATATATCCATTTTTTTGCTCATAAAAATCAGAAAAACCACATTCTTCAAGAGCTAAACCAACAGTTTCAAATAATACAGAAACTGCAGAACAAACTATATCCTTACCATGTGGAGCAGAACAAGCATGCCCTTTAGCTTCAATAGACGAAATTTTGTCATCTTTTCTTTTAATTTTTATTTTAATCATGACAACTCCCAAAATAAAAAAAGCGGCATAAAAGCCGCCAGTCATCAAAAAAAATTAAAACTAAGCATTGATTCCAGTGATTGAAATCATTGTGTAAGGTTGACGATGACCTCTTTTTGTTCTTATTCTTTTTTTAGGTTTGTAATGAAAAGCAATTACTTTCTTTCCAAGTCTCTGTGCTACGATCTTTGCTTCAACTGTTGCTCCTTCAACATAAGGAGTACCAATAACTACTGAATCGTCGTCCTTTACCAAAGTAACAATTTTATCAAATTTGACATCTGAACCTAATTCACCGTCAATTTTTTCTATTTTTATCTTTGTATCGGCTTCAACTTTAAAGTGCTTTCCACCTGTTTCAATAACTGCGTACATAGAAACGCCTGCTACTCAAAATGTGATTAATATACTCACATCGAGAAATTGAAATCCTCACGGATATTTCTTACTGCTTCTTTCTTTTAAAAAAAGAGTCGTGTATGCTTTGGTAGATACAAATATCATACTACTCACAAGTTATTTTACACTCCACAGTCGTAAATTCCCGAATAAAAGCCTTCGGTATGTATTTTTTTGAGTAGTTTCTCCTTTCTTTAAATTTTAAGAAATATGTTTAAATATACATATTTTAGTATATTTATCTATATTTTTAGGAAGTTAATTTTCCTCCTCAACATAATTGGCTGAAAGCTATTATCTCATTTTTTTGTTATTTTGTCAACACTATTCTATTATTTTATTTCAGATTGAAATTCTTTTAATGCTTCAAGAATCAAATCTACATTTTCATTTGACAAGTCAGGATAGATAGGAAGAGAAAGAACTTTCTCTTGTAGGTCTTCAGATACTGGAAGATCTCCCTTTTTCCAACCCAAATCTTTATAGACTTCTTGTAAATGGTTGGATACTGGATAATATATCATTGAAGAAATTCCCTTTTTAGCAAGAAATTCTTTCAATTCATTTCTCTTTGCAGGAACTTTTATTGTATATTGATGATAGACATGCTTTACATTTTCTGCTTCAAAAGGTGCTGTATAAACAGTATCTTTCAAACCATCTCTATATCTTTTTGCAACAGCCCTTCTCTCTTCATTCCATTCATCGAGATGTCTCAATTTTATTCTCAAAATAGCTGCTTGCATAGAATCAAGCCTACTATTAAAGCCATGTAAACAATGATAATAACGTTCAAAACTTCCATGGTTTTTCAATGCTTTGATTTTTTCAAAAGCTTCATCATTATTTGTCAAAATCAAACCACCATCACCGTATCCACCTAAATTTTTAGTAGGGAAGAACGAAAAACACCCCATATCCCCAAAAGAACCTACTTGCTTACCAGCAAATGTAGCTCCTTGTGCCTGTGCACAATCCTCTATTACAAAAAGATTGTGTTCCTTGGCTATTTTCATTATAGAATCCATGTCAGCAGGATGTCCATATAGATGAACAGGGATTATTGCCTTTGTTTTTGGTGTTATTTTCTTTCTTATGTCATCAGGATCGAGAGTAAAGGTATCTGGATTGATATCTGCGAAAACAGGAGTTGCTCCAGCTCTGATTACTATTTCAGAAGTAGCAATAAAAGTGAATGCAGGTACAATCACTTCATCACCTTTTCCAATGCCAAGTGATAATACAGCAATTAAAAGAGCATCTGTTCCAGAAGCAACTCCAACAGCATGCTTCATGCCGTAATATGCTTCTATTTCTCTTTCAAATGCTGAAACTTCAGGTCCCATTATAAACATACCGCTTTCCATAACACCTATTACAGCATTGTCAAATTCCTCTTTATGTTTTCTATATTTAACTTTTAAATCAACCATAGGTATATTCATGAATATCATCCTTTCAAATACGATAAATTATCGCAACACTAAGAGTTAATAAGCGGTTACTAAATTAATCTTTTGATATTCTATGTAGAAATATTTTTTCCTTTATTTCAAAATTGTCAAATTCAAGACAGTATTTTAAAATTAATAAAAAGGGATTAAATTTGAAATATAAAATATTATAAGTTATAATTATGAAAGATTTATCATCAATAGAAAGGATTTCTAAAAAAATGAAACTAAAAGTTTTAATTTCTGTTGTAATCGGAATATGCCTTATCTTCTCCCTTTGTTCTTGCACAAAAACAACAAATGGAAATTCTTCTGACAAAGCAATGCAAGACATTGAAGTAACAACAAAAGTTGGAGTCAGTGCAGAAGAACTCGGAATGAAACTTCCAACATCAGTAAATGTAGAAATGAAATTCTCGGACGAAAATAACTCAAATCAATCTTCTACTGGTAAAATAACGATAACAGCACACTTTAATGAAACAAGAAAATACAATGCTGAGATACAGCTACTCGATTTAAATAACATACCTGTTTCTACAGAAAGTTTCAGAATGGATGGAATAGACAATACAGATGGTAGTTACACTGTTGACATGCATGTAGATAAAACAACAGCCAAAAGAATAACCAAAGCAAAATTGGTCGTGGGGCCTGTATTCTAATGGGAATAAGTTTATCTTCACTAATAAATGTTTTTATGCAAATGGAGCCAGAAAAAACATATTTTTTCAATAAAAACACAGGAAAAATATTATCTTTTTCTTTATCTAATTTATCTAAAAAAGATATGGAAATGCTCGTAGAAATAAAAAAAGATAAAGTTTCTTGGCTACCACTACCGAAGCGTCCAAATTCTGAATATTACAGAGACATGGAAGAATTTATTCCAACCCTAAATGACATAAAATTACAAGAAAGATTAAAAACAGCATTAAATAGTGGAAGATATGCTTCTAAATCCTTTAGAGATCAGCTTAGGGGCAAA
>JBGUKW010000033.1:0-2342 GCA_045114665.1 Candidatus Xenobia bacterium
CCCCAATCCCCAATCCCCAATCCCCAATCCCCAATGAGTTATTATTCTTAAATTCTTTTATTTTTGAAAATATAATTAAAAAAATAATATATATTAAAAATTAAATTAAATGTCTGAAACTGAATCCCAAATTCGTGTAGTAATTCGAACACGTCCAACCCAGGTTTTCGCCAGTAAAAACATATCGATATCATCAATAGACAACAAAATAAACATAACAATTCCAAGAAATGAAAACAAAGGAATTATTAACAACCAAAAAGAGAATTGGTCTTTCCAATTCGACAAAATTTTACACAATGTTGCCCAAGAAGAAGTCTTCGAATATGTAAAATCTGTTATATCCAACGCGACTTTAGGATTTAACGGAACAGTTTTTGCTTATGGGCCAACAGGTTCGGGAAAAACTTTTACGATGAGTGGTAGTTCCTCTAATTTTAATTATAGAGGAATTATTCCAAGGGCTATAACAAGACTTTTTCAGGAATTAGGAGGAAAAGTCGATTATGAATCAAAGGTATCAATATCTTATTTAGAAATTTATAATGAAATTATTTTTGATTTATTAAGCCCAATCCCAGCTAATGAGCAAAAAGGAGAAATCAATTTCCAAGAAGACTCTAAAGGAAATGTTGTTGTTAAAGGTTTAACTAAACACTCTGTGGCAAATGAAGAAGAAGCTTTTAATCTACTTTTTGAAGGAGAATCAAATAGGACTGTTTCTGAACATCAACTTAATAAAGGAAGTACCAGGAGTCATTGCATTTTTACAATTTCTGTAGAAATGAAAAGTAAAGTAGAATCAAGTGAAAAAGTTTTGACGAGTAAATTAAATTTTGTGGATTTAGCAGGAAGTGAAAGAGTTAAAGAAACTGGTTCTAGTGGCTTAGCTTTGAAAGAAGCTGCTTATATTAATAAAAGTTTGACATTTTTAGAACAAGTTGTTGTGGCTCTTACTGACAAAACTAAAAGGAAAGAATATGTACCTTATAGACAAAGTAAATTGACTCATATTTTGAAAGATGCCATTGGAGGAAATTGCAGAACAATCATGATTGCAACCATTTGGCCTGAAGAACAATTTATCATGGATACTCTTTCAACTCTCAATTTTGCCAAAAGAATGAAAAATGTTGTAAATGATTTAAGTATAAATATCAAATTGGATAAAAATGCTTATGTAAAAAAATTGAGCAAAGAAATAAAAGAATTGAAGAAAGAACTTTTAATGCATAATACTTTAGCAAATCGTGGTAAAATAAATTATGATCCATATACTCCAGAAGAGCAATATTTACAACAGCAAATAGCTCTCAAATTTTTAAGTGGGGAAGATGAAGATATTGAATTTGATAGCATTCGTCAAGCAAAGGAATTATTTGTCCAATGCAGAATCCTTTTCCAAAAAGAATACAATGGAAATAAAATAGAAAGTGAAACACAAGCAGCGATAGAAAAAAAGAAATCTTTAATAGAAAGCAAAGGAGATAAAGCTTCAACCGATAATGAAAAAGGAGTAGGAGACTTCGAAGAAAAGCCAAGTTTTGGTATTGGAAGGGCACCAAAAGATGCAAGACCTATTTATAAATTAGAACAAACTAGAGATCAAGGAATCAATACATTAATGAAATCAGGAAGTGATCTAAATAATATGAACAATTTAAATCCAATGGAAAAAAGTGGCTCTGGTATAAATATGATACCAGGACAAAGTGGTGAAGCTGATGTTGTTGTAGAAGGAGAACCTAAAGAGGCTTTTGAAGAAAGTGAAGATATACCTCCAGAAAAAATACCTGATAAAAATACCGGTTTCCAAATATATAAAAACGAAAATGAAAATGCTAAACAAATTGAGGAAAATATTATAAATATTACTACAGAATTAAAAAAGTTAAAAGATGAAGCAAGAACTTTAGGAGAAGAGGGGAATAAATTCAAAGAACAAATTGACAATATTCAATCAGCTTTAAAAAGCAAACAGCAAAATAAACTTAATTTAGCAGATGAAATGACCAATGTTATCGATGATGAAGAATGTAAATTAATTGATCAATTGAAAGATATAAGGAAAAACTATAAAGAAACTGTTGAAAAATTCAAACAAACAAAAGTTCAAATAAGTGAATTAAAAAATAATTTGGATTTATTAAAAATAAAATACGTGGATTCTTTCGAAAATTGGTTCTTTAAAAAATATCACATTAGAGTTGAAGAACATGAATTAAGATTAGCTAAAGCTAAATACGGAGTAAGTGCAAAAGAAGAAATAATGAAAGAAAAAATTAGTGATCCTGAGGAAGAAGCATATAATAATGCTAAGAAAAAAATACAAACTATTCATA